>CAYWAV010000010.1:0-63952 GCA_964456225.1 uncultured Chitinophaga sp.
CCTACGTACTTCAAATGTACCACATGTGATTTTACAGCGCTCAATACCGTTGGGAACTCCAAATACGTTACTCCAAACTGTTCACATGTCTCACGCACTAATTCGCTAATCTTCGGATAATGAATATGACTGATACGAGGAAACAAATGATGTTCTACCTGAAAGTTTAATCCACCGGTGAACCAAGAAACGATTTTACTTTTTGTTGCGAAGTTGGCTGTGGTTTGAATTTGGTGTACCGCCCACTCTGCTTCTATCTTATGATTTGTGGATGTTGGCATTTCAAATGCTGCATCTTCAACAATGTGTGCCAATTGGAATACCACTGCAATTACAAATCCGCATACAAATGCGATAACGGAATAACCGATAATTAATTCCAACCAACCAACAGTAAATATTGGAACAACAATAAATGCTCCGATATACATCAGTTTGCTCACCCAAAAAATAACATGCTCTTTCGCATCCATTTTACGGAAAGGCAAATCACCGATTTTACCAGTAAAGTATTTTTGAAAGTCCTGGAAGAAAATCCAAAGCAGATACGTTACCCCATACAATACAACCCAATAAACATGCTGAAAACGGTGAAACCAATGTTTCTTCTGATCTTCGTGCACACGAATCCAGGGTTTGATATCAATATCATCGTCCATTCCTTCAATGTTTGTAAATGAATGGTGATTTACATTGTGCTTGTATTTCCACAGATAAACGCTTCCTCCCATTACATTCAAGGAATAACCCATCAATTCGTTTACCCATGTTTTGGTTGAAAAACTACCATGAGCTCCATCGTGCATCACGTTAAAACCTATTCCTGCAAGATTAATTCCCAACAAAATACATAGACCTAATGAAATCCACACATTTGGGGTGAAAAATACAAGAATGGTATATAACGCAATGAGTGAAAGAGAAAGTAAAGCGGTTTTTACATATAATTTGTAATTACCAGTTTCCTTGATATTGTTGGATTTGAAGTAAGTATCTACTTTTCCTTTAAGCGTATTAAAAAAATCGCTGTTCTTATTATTAAAACTAACTTTTTGCATTCTTTTTGAATTAAGAGATTCGTACAAAGATAATCATTAAACTACTTGATAATCTGTTAAATAATCAAAAATGACCTGTTGAAAACTACTTGATTTTAGCCTTCAGCGACCAGGTGAAAATAAATTCAGCAACCGTATCTCCATGTTCGTCTACACCAATTGATTTTAAGTCGGTAGTTACGCCTTCTCCTCCTTGTTTCACTTTAGCAATCAATTCAGTGATGTGATTTCCGTCATTGCAAGTAAAAGTAATTTTTCCGATGGCTTTTTTGAAATAAGTTGCTTTGTTTTGAACGATTAACATAGAAACTGCTGGAGTAGAATTATAAATCGAATTCATCACTAACAATCCTGTGCTCATTTCGGCAGCCATAGCCTGACAAGCAAAGTATATGGAGTGAAATGGATTTTGTGTTAACCAACCAAATTTCACTGTTGTGATTGCTTTTGAGTCGGACAATTCTTTTACACGCACTCCAGCTATATACGCCATAGGCAAACTCTTCAACAAATAAATGCGGAATAGGAAGGAGTTGTTTACGAGCTTTTGAAATTTTGTTTGTGGCATTTTATTTCAAATTATTATTATTAACGTCATTGCGCCTGTCCCGATTCTTTCGGGAAGGCACCCCGAGTATCGGGTGATGTGGCAATCCCTGCTTATTAGTGTCTCTATTCTTCAATAGGCAGATCCCGTGTCGTGGCACGGGATGACAGTTCTAATAATCCTTTCGAGCCGTCATACTGAGCGGAGTCGAAGTATACTTTACAGTGGAAACGTACTTCCAGACAACTCCATCGCAGCATTAAAAGCACTTTCATCAATGCCCGTTTTAATATTGTTCTTCTTGAAATACTGAAGTAGATTTTCAGTTGGCATATTGCCTGTTAATTTATCTGTCGCCATCGGACAACCACCATGGCCTTTTATGGCACTATCAAATCGTTTGCAGCCAGCAGCATAAGCAGCCTGTACTTTTTCTTCCCAAGTAGTTGGAGTGGTATGCAAATGTGCTCCTATTTCTACTCCGGGAAATTCAGGAATTAATTTTGAAAACAGTGTTTTGATATTTTCAGGATTTGAAACACCAATAGTATCACTTAATGCGATGATTTTAATTCCCATTTGCGCCAAACGTTTTGTCCAGTTAATTGCAACATCACTGCTCCACTCGTCTCCGTAAGGATTACCGAAAGCCATTGAAATATAGACAACCAACTCTTTTTTATTTCTTACACATAAATCTTGTATCTCCTCAACTCTAGTAATTGATTCTGAAATAGAAGAATTAGTATTTCTTTGCTGAAATGTTTCGGAAATAGAAAATGGAAATCCTAAATAGGATATTTCTTCAAACTCTACTGCATCCTCTGCTCCTCTTACATTTGCAACAATGGCTAATAATTTTGAATTAGTATTTGATAATTCTAATTGATCCAAAACCTGAGCTGTGTCTCGCATTTGCGGAATGGCTTTGGGAGAAACAAAACTTCCAAAATCAACGGTATCAAAACCACATTTCAAAATGGAATTGATATATGCGACTTTTTTTTCTGTTGAAATAAAATCGTGGATGCCTTGCATCGCGTCTCGCGGACACTCTACTAGACGGATGTCAGATGACCGATGACGGATGCTAGATTGTTGTTGAATAATTGACATAAACAAACAAATTTAATTTATAGATTTTAGTAATGCTTGAAGTTTTGCAAATAATTTAGCTCCAAGTAATTCGAATTGTTCACATATTGGTTCAGAAGAACTCAACTATTTTCTTCTCTTTATGATTATGTAGCAAGCGTAAACTTCAATATAAGAACGTATAGCAATTCTTAAAAACCTAGCAAATTCAGCATCAGAAGAACTTGTTGACCCTTCTGCAATGTTTAATGAAACCGAGGTGCCTGCTCTTTTAATTTGACTTGATAAATTATACAACTCGTGTGGAGGCAAAAACCAGCTATATCATAAACATGGTCGCTAAGCTCTAAAGACAACTTCCAAACTTCTAATCTCTCAAATTTATATTCTTGCGCCATAAAGTTTATTAATTAAATTCTACACAAAGCATCCGTCATCAGTCTTCCAGCAATGCTTTGCAGATCTTTTTCGCTATTCCAGGCCCTTCGTATATAAAACCTGTATACACTTGAACCAAACTTGCTCCTGCTTTTAACATTTCAATTGCATCTTTTCCAGTATGAATTCCTCCTACTCCAATTATAGGAAATGCTTTGTTTGAATTATCACTTAAGTATTTTACAACTTCTACAGAACGCTTTGTTAAAGGTTTTCCACTTAATCCTCCCGCTCCATAAGTCTGGAGTTGGGAGTCTGGAGTTTGGAGACCTTCTCTTGAAATGGTTGTATTTGTTGCAATCACTCCATCAATTTTGGTTTCTTTTACAATAACAATTATATCATCCAGTTGTTCGTTGGTAAGGTCTGGAGCAATTTTTAAAAGAATCGCTTTTGGATTTTTCTTTTGAGCATTTAATTCCTTCACTCGCATCAACAATTTTGTCAAAGGTTCTTTATCCTGCAAAGCTCGTAATCCGGGAGTATTGGGCGAACTCACATTCACTACAAAATAATCTACATAATCGAAAAGTGCTTCAAAACATTTTTCATAATCACTTACCGCATCTTCATTTGGTGTTAATTTATTCTTTCCAATGTTTCCACCGATAATAATATTCGTTTTTCTGGCTTTCAATCTTACAACTGCCGCTTCTGCTCCGCCATTGTTAAATCCCATACGGTTTATTAATCCTTCATCTTCGGGCAAACGAAACATGCGGGGTTTGTCGTTTCCCGATTGTGCTTTGGGAGTTAATGTTCCAATCTCAATAAATCCAAATCCATAATAACCCAACTCATCATACAACTTCGCATCTTTATCAAATCCTGCTGCTAATCCAACGGGGTTAGGAAATGTTAATCCGAACAACTTTCGTTCTAATCGTTTATCATTAACCGAATAAATACTTTTTATTAAGGATGGAACTCCCGGGATAGAACAAAGGATTTTAATCGCTTTGAAAACAAGATGATGAATGTTTTCAGGCTCCCAAAGGAAGAAAATTGGCTTGATTATGCTTTTATACATGAGGCTAAATTACGCTGTAAAATTAACAGAAAAAAGCAAAGGCTTGATAAATTATATCAAGCCTTTGCTTTTTTAAATTAAAAATTATTTTATTGTTGCTTCAGCATTTTCTTTGTTTCGAAAATTTTGCCATCCGCTACAAGTGTGTATGTGTAAATGCCATTTGACAAATCACTAGCAAATACATTCAATTGTCCTTTTCCTCTCTCATTCAAATCAACCGATTGAATTAATTTACCTTGTGCATTGTAAAATAAAATTTGAGCTTTACTTATATTGTCTGGTAAAAAATAATTAATAGTTGTTTGTTCAGCAAATGGATTTGGAACGTTTTGTTCCAAAACAATGGATTGTCCATCTTTTAAATCAACAGTTGTTTTGGATTAAACAAATTGTGTGCGGTTTAAAATCGCTTTTTGTTAATAATAAAAAAACCGATTCAGTCATTAATCGGTTTTACTTTTTTGGCATTCATATTTATTTCTTTTTCTCAGGAGGCGGACCGCAATTTTCGGACAATGATTTTGCTTCTTCTATTCCTAATGAAGCTGCAATTTTAAAATCTTTGCAATGGCTGAAATCTTTTGAGTCGGCATTGGCCAATCCTCTTTTATAATAAGCTTGTCCATCTTTCGGTTTTATACGGATAGCTTCTGAATAATCATACATTGCCGAGCGGTAATTTTCCATTCCTTCACAAGCAGTTCCTCTTTGAATATAGGCTTCGTAATAATTTGGACTCAATTTAACAACAGCAGAAAAATCACTGAATGCCATTTTCCAGTTGGAAGCAGCATTGTATACTAGTCCGCGTAAATAAAAAAGCTTCACAGTATCGGGATTAATTTTCAAGGCTTTGTTATAATCCAGAATTGCTTTATCGTATTTTTTTAGCAATACGTTGCACTGAGCACGTTTTATATAAGGTTGAATAGAATCGCTATTTAATTGAATAGCTGAGGTATATTCGGCAATAGCTCCGGCATAATCTTTTGCTTCCATTTTAGTGTCTCCGTTAGAAACAAAAGTGCCGCTCATTGCCGAACAAGCGTTGGAGTTGTAAAGTCCTTTTGCTTTCTCATTTTTCAACCCTTTGGCCTTTCTCAAATCCATGCAACCCTTATCTTTTGAGCCTTTTGCAATAAGAATAATTCCTCTTTCACAAAATGCTTCTCCATATTTAGGGTCAATTGCTATTGCCTTTTCAAAATCAGCCAAGGCCTCTTCTTGTTTGCCTATGCCCACAAAGCACATTCCGCGACCATAATAAGGAGTTGCCAAATCGTGGTTATATAGAAAACCGTCAGGCATATCAGAAGTTGATCTTTGGTATTCGTTTAAAGTGCCGTATTTTTTAAGTTTATCCAGATAAGTTGCAGTTGCTGGGTCGTTTAAGCGTATTGCATTTGTGTAATCCGTTTCTGCTTCAGCAAAGTTCCCTGCCGACAATTTAGTATTGGCATTTTGAATAATTACTGACAAACTTTGAGACACCGAAAACAAGGAAATCAATAAAAAAGAAAAAATAAAAGCCGACTTAATCTTCATAGGAATATTTGGTTTTTAAAAAATAATTCTCAAATTTAATTGCTAAAGGCCAATTTTAAGGCAAATTATAGATATAATTTCAACAAAATCACATTAATTTTAAACAGGTGCAACTTTTTTCGACTTTATAGCATCACACATAATGAAAAGATAGTATCTTGGTCATTAAAATTAATAGCTTTATATGAAAAAAATGAATTTTTTTAAAATCGCAGGAATTGCTTCACTCTTATCAGCAAACACCCTTTTTGCACAGGAAGCAGTTCCCAACTACACACACAACACACAACATCCGGAAGAAGCAGCGTTTTTAGTTGATTTTGATGAAGCAGCATTAATTGCTGAATTAAAAGCAAAAGGGATACAAGAAATCGAGTTTAGATCAATTATTCGTCATAAAAAAATAGAGTTTATTAATGCTAAAAAAGGCATTGTTCAAGAAACGAGCACTTTCTTTTCTCAACAACGCAAATCAATGGGGCCATGCGATAATGCAGGTTTCGAAGATGGGACATTCTTAAACTGGACAGGCGCAACAGGTCAGTGCGATTTCTTACCAACAACTTGGGCACCAGGCTTTGTAACCACTCGTCACACAATCGTTTCTGGAGCAGGGTTTGATGCTTTAGCTATTAACACAGTTACAAGTGTTCCTGAAATCCCATTGATTGCACCGGGTGGACTAAGCTTTTCTGCTCGTTTAGGTAACGACCAGATTGGCGCTGAAACTGAGTATCTTAGATATCCAATTACAGTTACTGCTGCAAACACATCTTTTACTTATCAATATGCTGTTGTTTTAGAAAACCCGACAGGACATACAGCTGCGGAGCAACCTCGTTTTGATATTACGGTCTATGATGCTTCTGGAACTCCAGTTTCTGGTCCATGTGGTGTATATTCGGTAGAAGGATTAGCTGCTGCCAGCGACACAACTTTCCACCCATTCAATGATTCTTTCGGTTCTTTACAAGGATATTATAAGAAATGGACTACCGTTAGTATCGATTTAACTCCTTATATTGGAACAACTGTAACTATTCAATTCCAAACAAGTGATTGTACTTTAACCGGACATTTTGGATATGCTTATATAGATGCAAGCTGTTCACAATTAGCTGCACAAGTTGCATTTTGTCCAGACGATACTTTATTATTGTTATCCGCTCCAGGTGGATTCAATACTTACCAATGGTATGATGCTTCATCCGCAATTATACCGGGAGCAACAAATGATACATTAGCAATTATAAATCCTATTTTAGGGCAAGTTTACAGTGTTAGTATGCTTTCAGCTTCTGGATGCGGAACTTCATTAACAGTTACTCTTGCTTATTCTGAAATTAGTGTTGGGGCAAATGTGATTAATGCTACCTGCCACGATTACACTGACGGATATGCCTATGTCACTCCTGGTGGAGCTATTCCTCCTTTCACATATGTTTGGGTGGATTCTACCACAGGTTTAACGGTTGGCGGTAATAACGATAGCTTGGTAGGATTTGCTCCAGGAACGTATTTCATTACCGTTTCCTCTTTAGGGGGTTGCTCTACTACTGATACTTTAACCATTGCAAATCCACCAAACCCGGGTGATACACTTGGAATTGGAACAGTATTTTGTCCGGGTGACCCAACTATCAACTTGTATGCTCCTGCAGGATATGCTTCTTATGAGTGGTATACAAATCCTGATGGAACAGGCCCTTTACTAGGTACTGGTGATTCATTGTTTTTAGTGAATCCAATAGCAGGAACACAATTTACGGTTGTGATGTATCCAGTTACTGGTTGTCCTGTTTATTTGACAACTCTACTAAACTACTCTCCACCGCCTTCCTTGCCTGATTATATTGTAAAAACAAACGTATTTACGCCTGATGGTGACTTTGAGAATCCTACCTTCGATTTCAATAAATTCGCTTTTGTGAAAGAATTCCACATTGAAGTGTATGACCGTTGGGGCAAAAAAGTGTTTGAAACAAATGACTTAACCGACAAGTGGGATGGAAAAGTAAATGGTAAAGATGCAACAGAAGGAGTTTATTTCTGGTTAGCACACTATACTTCTGCTTGCGTAGTTGACGCTCAGCCAATTGAAAACAAAGGGTTTGTTCATTTACTTAGAAAAAATTAAATCGCTCTAAAATTATAATTAAACAGTCACGCACAATGCGTGACTGTTTTTGTTTTAATACATTTGTAATATGAAAAAAATCATTCCTTTATTTTGTGTTCTTATTTCCTTTTCATTTGTGGCTCCAAACAATATATCCAATTGCGCTGTAAAATACAATGGAATTTATGCTTATAAATTAGACAATGAGCATTCGGCCATCATTCGCTTTTATGAAGACGGAACCGCTTTAGCTTCTACTTCGGTAAACGATTACATGGATGTGTTTAGTTGGTTTCACAAAGAAAACAAAGACATGGTTTTAATGGGAAGCTATTCCGTAAAAAAATGCGCGATAAAATTTGAAGTGAAAGGAATGACGGGCGAACAAAAATACAAAGGCAGCGTTTCAGAAAACACCATTGATGTAAAACTTACGGATGCTGCAACTAAAAAAACAGCAAACAGAATTTATACTTTTTTTGCGCTCTAGTAAAAAGTATATCTCAAACCAATAAAAAATCGTCTTCCTTGCATTGGAGCGTAGTTGTAGGAAGGATCAAATGTGTATCCATACGGATTGTTTTCTGCAATATTTTTATCAAAAGGATCAAATGGTCTTAAAATTGGATCACTTGGAGTAAAATCAAAAATATTTTTCACACCACCATATAGCTCAAACCCTTTTTTAAATTTTTTGGTTAGTTGTACATTTTGAATTGTATACCAAGGAGATTGAGAAGGGCGATAATCATTAGGAACAACTGGTAAAAACATAGGACTCTTTACATTTCCTGTATAATCTATCGAAAAGCCTGTTTTTCCGAAAGAGTAACTTAGCGTAAAGTTTCCAGAAAGCTTAGGTGCATGCAATTGAGGATATCTTACTTCAACATTAGAAGAATCTTTTTCAACACTATAAACATCCATATAAGTACAACCAATTATTGCTTTTAATCCGCTTGTATGCATTATATCAATGCTTAGCGCTACTCCTTGCGAAACAGCATATCCATTTAAGTTGTCGAATAGTATCTTATTCGGATCAGAAATAAAATCACCAATAATTTTATTTGTAAAATAGGTATAAAAAGCACTGGCATCTATACTAATATATGTGTTTTCTAAAACAATACTTTTTTGAAAATTCAAATTTACATTCCATGATTTTTCAGGCTTCAAATTGTTTTTAATTACAACTTCTCGCGCTCCGGTAAGTGCAGCATGGTCTTCAGTGAATAAATTCACAACCCTGTAGCCATTACCCATGCTCAACCGAATAATATTATTTTTATTCACTGCTAATTTAAAAGCTAGTCGAGGCGACAATATACTTCCATGTTCAGTATTATAATCATAGCGTAATCCGGCCAAAGTGATTACTTTTTTATACTTCAATTCTGTTTGCACAAATATTCCTGGAAGATAAGTGTGTTGTGGTTTGTTTCTTGGGAACAAACTATCAATAGAAACAGTACCTGGTGTGTTATCGTCATAATATGTATATCTAATAGGCAATCCAACTAATAAATCTGCACGTTCGCTCAACTTTTTATTCCAGTATAATTGTGCAAAAGCTATGTTTTGAACTGCCTGATATGACGTGGTTCCGTAATAAGAATTGTGGTTGTGATTATTAAAAGAATACTGCAAAAAAACATTCTCTTGTTTAATCGGCAATTGATAAATACCTATCAATTCATATCTCGAAGTATAAATAGATTCTCCATAAACACTATCTGTTCCTCTAAATTTGTTTTCATATTGCATCTCTCCACCCCATCTATCTTCATATACAAATCTGGCAGCCACATTCGCTACTCTTTTGTCTTTTCTAACAAAATTCCATTTGTTAAAAATTGAGATTCTGTTCTGAAGTGTAATGTCGGTGAAGTTATCACCATTTTTATCCATCGGATTTTGAAAATTAAAGTAATTTATCCCTAACAAAGTATTTGCTTTCTTGGTGCTAGTTTTAAAACCTAAATCAATGTTGTATTCTTGATCTGTGGTTGCAAATAAATCCACATTTACACGTGGTGCATCTTTAGGGTTTTTAGTAACAACATTGATTAAGCCACCAACCGCTTCGGATCCATACAAGGTACTTGCTGGCCCTTTTACCACTTCTATCCTATTCACCAAGCTGTTGGGAATTCCACTTAAGCCATATACCGTTGATAATGCACTTACAATTGGCATTCCGTCAATAGTAATCATTGTGTAGGGTCCTTCCATCCCATTTATATGAATGTCTCCTGTATTACAAACATTGCAATTCAATTGTGGCTGCACTCCATTAACCATTTGCATCGATTCAAATAAACTTGGAGTCGGATTTTTTTGAAATAATTTTGGAGTTAATACTTCAACCGGAATTGGAGAATCCAAACGCGACATTTCTTTCATTGTTCCAGTAATAACTATTTCATTTAAACTTCCTGTTAAAGAAAACAGTTCTTGGTCAATTATTATAGGTTCAATAGACGTAATTTCAATTTTTCTTTTTTCAACTTTATACCCCGTCATTGTAATTACAAACTCATATTTTCCAAACGGAATTTCTTTAATTAAAAACAACCCTTTTTCATCCGTAGAAGCAGAAAATGTTGTTCCTGATAGACCAACTGAAACAAACTCGATCATCCTTCCGTCCGATGTAAGACGTCCTTTAATGCTTCCTGTTTGAGCGTTCGCATTTAAAAACATAAAAAAAGGTATCAAAATCAAAAATCGCATCGTAGATATTTTCGACAAATATATGATTTATTTTTAGACTAGTCTAAAAATAATTTGAATACTTGTTTAAAAAGCATATCTTTGTCCCATCAAATCATTAAAAATGAATTCTTTTACAGAAGAAAACTACTTAAAAGCTATCTATAAGCTAATTGAACAAAGCTGTTCATCGGTTTCAACAAATGCCATTGCTGAAAAAATGAATACAAAAGCAGCTTCTGTAACGGATATGCTTAAAAAACTATCCGATAAAAAACTTATTAATTATCAAAAATACCAAGGTGTAACATTAAGTAGTAAAGGTGAAAAAGTAGCGCTGAGCGTCATTCGGAAACACCGTTTATGGGAAATGTTTCTATTGGAAAAGCTTAATTTCAAATGGGATGAAGTACACGATGTAGCAGAACAGTTAGAGCACATTAACTCTGATAAATTGATTGAGCAAATTGATAAATTTTTGAACTTCCCAAAATTTGACCCTCACGGAGACCCTATTCCAGATGCAAATGGTAAAATTCAAAGCCATAAATCGAAATCAATTGCTAGTCATAAAAAAAATGATGTGCTAATTATGACTGGTGTTGTTGACCACTCTGCTGCGTTTTTGCAATTCTTAGATAAATCAGGTCTGGCTTTAGGTAATGAGATTAAAATAAAAGAACTGAACGACTTTGATCGTTCACTACAAATTATAATAAACAAAAAGAATACGTTGTTCATTAGTAATGATGTTGCAAAAAACATATTAGTAATTACAAAATAAACAATGACTGACAATTCACATAAATCCTTATCAGAAGTACACTCAAGTGTAGATACCAACAAAACTGGTTTCTGGAAAAAGCTTTTTGCTTTTATGGGTCCGGCATATTTGGTGAGTGTGGGCTACATGGATCCAGGGAATTGGGCAACCGATATTGCCGGTGGTAGTCAGTTTGGATACAAATTGCTTTGGGTTTTATTGATGAGTAATTTAATGGCTTTGCTTTTACAAAGTTTGAGTGCCCGTTTAGGATTAGTTAGAGGTTTGGATTTAGCACAAGCATCTCGACAAGCGTATCCAAAAACAATAAATTTTTTCAATTGGTTTTTAGCAGAAATTGCAATTGCAGCCTGCGATTTGGCCGAAGTAATAGGAATGGCAATTGGTTTGCAATTGTTATTCGAACTTCCATTATTAGCGGGAGTAAGTATCAGCGTTGCCGATACACTTTTGTTATTGGTGCTTCAGCGTTATGGAATGCGAAAAATGGAAGCATTCATTTTAGCATTGGTTGCAACAATAGGACTCGCATTTGTTGCTGAATTAATTTTTGCAAAACCCGATGGATTAGAATTGGTAAAAGGCTTTATTCCTTCTATGCCAAACAATACAGCACTTTACATTGCTATTGGTATTATTGGAGCAACAGTAATGCCTCACAATTTATACTTGCATTCTTCCCTAGTACAAACCCGAAAAATTGATCGCTCACTCAAAGGAATCAGGGATGCTATAAAATATAATTTCATTGATACGTTCATTGCTTTAAATATGGCCTTGTTTGTAAACGGAGCTATTTTGATATTAGCAGCAGCAGCTTTTTACACCACGGGAAACACCAACGTATCAGAAATACAAGATGCTCACCGTTTATTAGAAAATATTTTAGGAAGTGCTGCTCCTACTCTTTTTGCTATTGCATTGATTGCCGCAGGACAAAGTTCAACATTAACGGGAACGCTTTCCGGACAAATTGTTATGGAAGGATATTTAAATTTACGAATCCAACCTTGGCTGAGACGATTGATTACACGACTAATCGCAATCATTCCTGCATTTCTGGTTATATTTTTATTGGGCGAAGATGCAACCGGAGAATTATTGATTTTAAGTCAGGTTATTCTGAGTTTGCAATTAGGCTTTGCTGTTATACCATTGATTCACTTAACGAGTGATAAAAAACAAATGGGAGAATTTGCAAATAAAGGATGGGTGAAAATTTTAGCTTGGTTAATTGCTTTAACGATTGTTTCATTAAATGGAAAGTTGGTTATAGATACATTAGGCGAATGGATTGCTGAAGCAGAGAATCCTACCATTTATTATTTAACAGTTGTTCCATTGGTAGTAGGCGCAGGAGTTTTATTATTATACATTACCTTTGCACCAATCATTAAGAGTGTGAAACAAAAAGCAACATATGCGCCAGATGGTCTTCCAAGAGACCTGGAGATTACCGATGCGAAAAAATACAAGCGCATTGCCGTTACCGTTGATTTCAGTTCAAGTGATAGTAAAGCCATCAGTAACGCTTTTTCGCAAGGTGGAAAAGAAGCTGCATATATTTTAATTCACATTGTAGAAACAGCCGGAGCTCGGATGATGGGCTCAGATATTGATGATTTGGAAACGCTTTCCGATCAATCGAATTTAGAAAAATACAAATCCGACTTGGAAGCAAAAGGGTATACAATTGAGTTAAAACTCGGTTTTGGAAGTCCGAAAAAGAGTATTCCAGAAATAGTAAACAATTGCAATTGTGATTTATTGGTGATGGGTGCTCACGGGCATAAAGCTTTCAAAGACTTATTATTCGGTACTACTTTGGATCAAGTAAGACACAATGTGAATGTGCCTGTTTTAATTGTTAAGTAAACAAAGGCTTTTTACTACCTTTACAGCCTTATGAGTTTAGAAAACAATATCAATATTAAGAACAGACAAGCATCCTATGAATATGCTTTTATTGATAAATACCTGGCTGGAATGCAATTGACAGGAACTGAAATCAAATCTATTCGCGAAGGAAAGGCAAATATCACCGATGCTTTTTGTGTGTTTTTAAAGAATGAATTGTTCGTAAGAAACATGAATGTATCGCCATACTTTAATGGTACTTACAACAATGTGCCTGAAAAACGGGATAGAAAATTATTATTAAATCGCCAAGAATTAAATAAGCTTCAAGGGAAATTAAAAGATCAGGGATTAACAATTGTGCCTTTGCGCTTATATATTAACGAAAAAGGATTTGCCAAACTGGAAATAGCCTTGGCTAAGGGTAAAAAGCTGTTTGACAAACGTGCTGATATTAAGAAAAAAGATATTGAGCGAGAAACGGATAGGCGATTAAAGTAAATTACTTCTTCGTTTTTTCAGAGCCTGCAAATTCAAACTTTTTCTTTTCCAAACCCGATTTCATTTGAACAACAGTTCCTTCAATATCGTAGTTTATTAAAGTTACTTCCCAGTGATAATCGTTTTTTTCTTCTGAATGATCGGCTTCAAATGTTACCATGTGCATTTCTACTTCGTCTTCGGTATAGATAGAATCAAGAATGACGCGCATTGAAACGGGTGGCAAACTCAATTTTTCAAACATCAAATCCGCTTCCACTTTTCCGCCTTTCAATAGGAGAATGCTGGGTTGTGCTTTGCCTCTCCCTGTTGGTTTAACTTCATAAAATTGAACATTGAATTTTTTATTGTCTAAAAACTTATTCGGCTTCGACTTTTGAGCAAAGGCTGAAGAAGAGATTAAAAGAATCGCAACAATTGATAAGCAGGAGATTTTGAATGTATTTTTCATTTTATTTGAATTAAACAATTTATTGACTTATTTAAACACGATGCAGGCAATTATTTTGCCAAAATTTAAATACGCGGTGTAAAACTATACTTTATCTTTGCTTTATAAAAATTTTTCCGATGAATTTAATGAACAGGTTTCTTTATTACGGTGTAATTCTCCCTATCTCTTCGCTTCCTTTTCCCTTATTATATGGTTTATCTAACTTCACCTATCTTATTTTATATAAGTTAATCGGCTATAGAAAAAAGGTGGTTCTAGGCAACATTCAACGCTCTTTCCCTGAGAAATCAGCTAAGGAACACATGGAAATATGCAATAAGTTTTATAGGCATTTCTGCGATTTGATTTTGGAAAGCATTAAAACTTTCACCATCTCCGAAAAGCAAGTTTTAAAGCGTGTTGTTTGCAAAAATCCGGAACTTATCAATAAATATTTTGATGAAAAAAGAAGTGTGATTATTGCCGGAGGGCATTTAGCAAACTGGGAAATATTTGCGGTTGGCGTTGATGCTTTAATCAAACATAAAACAATTGGAATTTACAAACCCTTGAGCAATAAATATTTTGATGAAAAAATGCGTAATACTCGCAGTAAATATGGTTTGTACATGGTTTCTACAAAAATTGTAAAGCAAGTTTATGAAGAAGAAAAAAACAACTATACAGCTACTATTTTTGCAATTGACCAATCGCCTTCTAATCCCAATAATTGTCATTGGATGACTTTTCTAAACCAAGATACAGGTGTTTTATTTGGAACAGAAAAGTTTGCAAAAGAATACAATCAGCCGGTTTTGTATGGACGTATCAACAAAGAAAAAAGAGGTTATTACAGTTTCGAGTTCTTTGAAACTTTTGACCAGCCCAAGGAAACGAAGGAGGGTGAGATTACAGAGTTGGTAACCAGAATGCTAGAAAAAGACATTATTGCTGCTCCGCAATATTGGTTGTGGAGCCACAAACGCTGGAAACACAAACGCCCAACAGGTAAATAAATACAATTTAATTAGGAATAATTTATCAAGGTAAACATTATGAATATAACAAGAACATTATTTTTTATTGCCTGCCTTTCAATTTCGGTTGTAGCATGTAAAACAATACAAGAAGCTCCAAAAACAGAAACGGTTGCAGTGGTAAAACCTGTATTAGATTGTAGTTCAAGCGCATTAACTTATTCCGCAATAAAACCAATATTGGAAAAGCATTGTAACAGTTGTCACAGCGATGGCGGTGCTGGCGGATACGACTTTCTAGTTTTTACTCACGTAACAAAAGCAGGAGCTAATGGAGAACTATTGGGCACCATCAAACACGAAAGAGGATTTCCTAATATGCCCGCACAAGCAGCACAATTGGATCAGGCATCCATCGACTTAATCGAATGTTGGATTAAAAACGGAATGAAAGAATAACAATGTCAAGCACTACTCCACTCGCAGAACGAATGCGTCCAACCAGTTTGGACAACTACATTGGCCAAAAGCACATTGTGGGCGAAGGAGCTATTTTGAGAAATGCTATTCAATCCAATTTATTGCCTTCTATTATTTTATGGGGACCACCAGGAGTTGGAAAAACAACCCTGGCAAACATTATTGCACATCAATTAAAACGGCCATTTCATGCGCTCAGTGCGATTAATTCAGGAGTAAAAGATATTCGTGAAGTAATTGAGAAATCTAAGTCGAGCGGATTGTTTAGTCAGAGTAATCCCATTTTATTTATTGATGAGATTCATCGTTTCAGTAAATCACAACAAGATTCTTTATTAGGTGCTGTGGAAAAAGGAACGATTACTTTAATCGGTGCCACTACCGAAAACCCTTCTTTTGAAGTCATTTCCGCACTTCTATCACGCTGTCAGGTTTACATTTTAAAGCATTTAGAAAAAGATGATCTTTTGGAGATGCTTGATTTGGCAATGAAAACAGATATTGTTTTAAAAACAAAAAAAATCAACATCCTTGAAAACGAAGCATTGTTAAGGCTTTCGGGTGGCGATGGAAGAAAATTGTTGAATGTATTTGAGTTGGTCATCAATTCAATTGGGGGCGAAACAGTTGACATCACAAACGAAAAGGTAAACAACATTGTTCAGCAAAACATTGCTGTTTATGATAAATCAGGTGAAAATCATTACGATATTATTTCGGCATTTATAAAATCTATTCGTGGAAGCGACCCTAATGCTGCGGTATATTGGTTGGCACGAATGATTGAAGGTGGTGAAGATCCGTTGTTTATTGCCAGAAGATTATTGATATTGGCTTCAGAAGATATAGGAAATGCAAATCCAACAGCATTGGTGATAGCAAACAATTGTTTTCAGGCAGTAAACGTAATTGGATATCCTGAATCCAGAATCATTTTGTCGCAAACGGTTACTTATTTAGCGGCTTCTGCAAAAAGCAATGCGGCTTATGCTGCAATTGGCTTAGCATCTGAATTGGTTCGTAAAACGGGCAATTTACCTGTCCCGCTTCATTTACGAAACGCTCCTACAAAACTGATGAAAGACATTGGTTATGGCGAAAACTATGAATATTCGCACGGCTATTCGAATAATTTTTCTGCACAAGAATATCTTCCCACAGAACTAAGTGGAACAAAAATTTATGATCCTGGAAACAATGCTCGTGAAAATGAAATGAAAGAGTATTTGAAAAAACTGTGGGGAAATAAATACGGATATTAATCCTCAATAATAGCGCTTTGGTCAAACACAAAGAAGTGAGACAGTCCTACAACTACGCCACCAATTCCCTGCTCTATTGTTTGCCAGCAACCATCCAATAAAAGGTTTTCTATTTTTGAACCGGTGCTGAAGGACACGCCTACTACAGAAGTAATAATAAAGAGCGAAAAACCTAAACTGGCACCCGTTATCAATCCTCTTACTATCGGGGTTTTTTTAAATTTAACTTCTAATAGCTTCACATCTATCGCCTTGGCAGCGATAAAACCAATAATCAGATAAACAAAAACAGCAAAAAAAAGGAAAATGCCAATTGGATAGGAAAGTCGTGAAAAATCTGTTAAAAAAACGCCATGCCATGCATAGGATAAGGCAAACATCACAATTGATGAAGCAATCCAAGAAATGAAAAATCGTTTAGTTAACATAGTTGAATGTAATCAATACGATACAAAGATATTGGTATTATTCAATTTATTCAAAAATATCTTTGTGTTTTTACCTCTAAGCTTGGGCTTTTTACCGTTTTTTGAATATTTTTTAGTATTTTTAGCTTGCAAAATTTGTCGTAAAATCAATAACCATGAGAAAACAATTTCTTTTCCCAGTGCTTCTAGTCATCGTTCTATTCTCTTCTTGTAGAAAAGAAATGGAAAAAGCTTCATGGGATACCGATATTTTGGCTCCTTTGATTTCTGCGAGTATGAATATCAATAACATTCTTCCTGATTCTATTTTACAGGCGAATGCTGACAGTTCCATGAAAATTGTTTTCAATAATGATTTGTACAAAATAGATATTGATACGCTGTTTAATATTGAAGACACAACGATACAAAACAGTTATGCTCTTCCCTCTCCACTTCCTTTACCTGCCGGATATCCTATCCCTTTCCCCTCTACAACAGCAACAACTTATGCACTTCCTGGTATAGAATTAAAGAAAGTCATTATAAAATCGGGATTTGTTTCATTCAAAGTAAAAAGCAAAATTCAAGAGGAAACGGTTTATACTTATGGAATACCATGTGCTACTGACCCATTCGGAATGGTATTTTCAAGAACATTCACAGTGCCTGGCAGAGTTGGAACTACTCCAGGAGTATACAATCTATTGGTAGACTTAAGTGGGTATACAATAGACTTAACCGGGCCGTCAGGAACACAAATCAATACTATTTATACATCTTTGACTGCGAATATAGGAGCTACTCCAGTAACTGTAACTCCTGCTGATAGTTTGATTATTGGCAATACTTTTTTTGATATTATTCCTTACTACGCAAAAGGTTATTTTGGAAACAATACTTATAATGTTGGTCCGAGCACCAGCAATTTTACTTTGTTCGACAGAATTGTAGATGGCACTTTACAATTAGAAGATGTTGATTTTAATTTCAAAATTGAAAATCCTATTGGAATGGATGCGCGCTTATACGTAAGCAACATCAGCTCAATAAATACACGAACAGGCACAACAATCAATTTAACAAACAGCATGATTGGAAGTACGATTAATATTAATCGTGCGGCTGAAAGCGGAGGAATTGTTTATCCAACCTTTGCTAATTTCCCTTTAAACACAACCAACTCGAATATCAAACCAATGATTGAAAATTTACCTAATAAGTTTGGTTATACGATGCAAATCATCACAAACCCATTGGGAAATATTTCGGGCTCAAATGATTTTATTTATTCCGACCGATTGATGAAAGCATCTTTGGACATGGAGATTCCGCTTTCCTTAGTCGCCAACAATTTAACACTTCAAGATACACTTGCCTTGAATATTTCTCAGACAGGTGGAACGCAAAATATTCATGAAGGAACCATTACGTTGTTCGCAAACAACGGTTTTCCTTTTGATGCTCAATTGCAACTCTATTTGTTAAACGAAAGCAATGTTGTTACAGATTCTATTTTTGGATATGCCAACACCATTGTGGAAGCACCTATCAATTCGGCTTTACGAGTGATTGGAAAAAAATTAACTAAAATTGCCATTCCCATCAGCGAAAGCAAAATGAATTTATTATACGAAACAAAGAAAGTTGTATTGAAAGTAAAATTCAATACCAGCGCACAACCTCAATACATTAAAATATACAGTGAGTACTCCATTGATGTAAAACTGGTAGGTGATTTTAATTATACAATACAACTTCAATAATTTTTGCTTTTGAAAAAGATACTCTTCATACTTGCTATATTATCTGCTCCAATGCTTGCAGATGCTCAAATTTCTGCCATCTTCTCTGATGAGTTTCCCGATTCTACAAAAACACGTGTTGGCTTAACAGCGGATTACGGATTAAACGCTACGGCACTCACCTCACAATTCGTTTCAAAGTTTTATAAAGGTGGTTTTATTGACAAGGGTTTAAAAGATCAAGTTTTAAATCGCACAAAAAACATGAATACGATTGGTGCTGATTTAAATTATGGCGTTTATGTTGGAATTAAATTGGACTCCATTTTTCACAAAAAGAATGTTAGTTTGTTTTTTAGTATGCGCGACCGTGCACACTTTGATGCTCGTTATTCCAAAGATTTTTACAAAGTAGGCTTTTATGGAAACGCGGCTTATGCAGGACAAGTAGCAGACTTTAACGATTTTAATTTAAATTATCTTCGTTATCAGCAGTTGCAAGTAGGATTATTTTCTTCAAAATATGATAGTGCTGCACGCTGGGGAATTGCTGTTTCATTGTTAAAAGGAGAACAATACGCATCCATCTTTGCACAAAAAGCAGAGCTTTATACCAGTGAGGATGGGACGTACATTGATTTTAATACCAACATGCAAGTAGCACAATCCGATACTGCAAACAAAGGAATTGGTGCGTTTAATGGTATGGGTGCAAGTGTTGATATTTATTTTGAAGCACCCTTTAAAACAAGATTTGGCAATGCAAAGTTACGTGTATCCATTGCTGATATTGGAGCTATCAAGTTCAATAACAAGTCGCTTTTTCTAAATCAAGATTCCCTTTTTCATTACGATGGATTTCATGTGAACAGTGTTTATGATTTACAGGATTCAACTTTTGCTTCTACATCACAAGACAGTATAATCAATTCTGTTGCACCATTTAAAAACCAATCGTTTTCAGTTACACTCCCTTCTGTTTTAAATTTGAGTTATGAAATACAATTCAATGAACATTTTTTATTGGTAGAAGGAATTCGTTATGTGTTCAACGGAAACTATAATTTGTTAGCTTATGTAAAAGGGAACTTTATTATCAATCCTAAATTTACTATTTCTGCAACGGTTGGCTATGGCGGATATGGGAAGTTTAATTATGGATTAGGAGCTTTTGCTAATCTTGGAAAAGGATTTATAATTTATGCCGGCAGTAGTAATTTGGAAGGTTTTATAACTCCTAAAAAAGCATCCGGACAAGCAGCATACATCTCATTGGTTAAAAATTTCAGATAAATAGTATGTCGTTAAAGAATATAAAAAACATTAAACATTTAGAAAACAACAACTTCTTTTTAATTGCCGGTCCTTGCGCTGTTGAAACAGAAGAAATATGTTTTGAGATTGCAGAAAAGGCAAAAGCTGTAACGGATAAGCTAGGTATTCCCTACATCTTCAAAGCATCGTTTAAAAAAGCAAATCGTTCTCGATTGGATTCTTTTACCGGAATTGGTGATGAAAAAGGATTGGAAATTATAGCAAAAGTGGGTAAGCAATTGAATGTTCCAACACTTACAGATATTCATACCAACGAAGATGCAGCAATGGCTGCAAAGTATGTAGATGTTTTGCAAATCCCCGCTTTCTTGTGCCGTCAAACAGATTTATTGATTGCTGCAGCATTAACGGGCAAACATGTAAACATTAAGAAGGGACAATTTCTTTCGGCTGAGTCGATGAAATTTGCAGTGGATAAAGTTCGTGAATCGGGTAACTCAAATATTATGTTGACAGAGCGCGGAACGTTTTTAGGATATCAAGATTTAGTAGTTGACTTTAGAAGCATTCCTGAAATGCAAAAAAACAATGTTCCTGTAGTGATGGATATAACACATTCATTACAACAACCGAATCAAACAAGTGGCGTTACAGGTGGCAAACCAGAGCTGATTGGAACAATTGCAAAAGCTGCGATAGCAGTGGGCGCAGATGGAATATTTTTAGAGACGCATCCCAATCCCGCAAAAGCTAAATCAGATGGAGCCAACATGCTTCACCTCGATCATTTTGAAAAACTAATGATTGATTTGATGAAAATCAGAAATGCAATAAAATAAACACGATGAAAACAAAAAGGTTTCTTCTGCTTTTGGTTGCTTTAATTTCATTTGGGAATTTTATGAATGCTCAAATTAAGTTTAGAAAAGTAATTGGTAACACTGGTTACGATTATGGAGTTTCTGCTCAACAGACCATCGACAGTGGATACGTTGTACTTGGCTCTACAAGTAGTTTCGGAGCGGGAAGCACAGATATTTATATGGTTAAAACCGATTCACTTGGAGTTCCTTATTGGCACCAAACATTTGGAGGAATCAACATTGATAGAGGAACATGTGTGAAACAAACGGCCGACACCGGTTATGTTATTTTAGGCTATACAAATAGTTTCGGAGCGGGTGGATATGATGTGTATTTAATTAAGTTAGATAAATTTTACAATACTAGCTGGACAAAAACATACGGAGGAACAAATTGGGATTTTGGAAATTGTGTAGAACAAACAACGGATGGTGGTTATATTATTTGTGGAGAAACATATAGTTATGGAAATGGTGATGAAGATTATTACATCATCAAAACAGATGCATTAGGCGATACAACATGGACAAAGACATACGGGGGAATAAATCAAGATATTGCAAAATCAATTATTGAAACCAGTGATGGGAATTATTTAGTAACAGGAACAAGTAAAAGCAATGGAGACATTGATGGTGATTTTTATACTCTAAAATTAAATTCCATTAATGGAGATAGTTTATGGTCCAACAAGTATGGTGGACCTGCTGCTGATTTCGGGAACGATGTTGTTGAAAGTATGTTTGGAGGATATTTATTAACAGGAGAATCAAAAAATTTTGGACTCGGAAATTCCTATGGCATACTTGTGAAAATTTCTCCATTGGGTATAACCGATTCTGTTTTGACGTTAGGTGGCACCCAAGATGATGAATTTGTTTCACTTACCGAAGATGCTAACGGAAAAATATCAATGATAGGAACCACTAAATCCTATGGTGATGGCGGTGGGAATGGAGATATGTTTTTTTACACATTAAAAAGCGATTGGACCTATTATGGGTTAACAACATTTGGAACATTGCAAAGAGACAATGGCTTTTCTGTAGAACCAACAAACGACAACGCATTTATTATTTGTGGAACAAGCAATGGTTTTAACATGGGTATTGACGATATCTATTTGATAAAAACAGACACATTGTGTTTGGCTACTGTTGCAACAAGCAACTTTTACACTTCAATTTATGATTACAGTAGCGCTCCAACAGTTCAACTGAACATTTATCCAAACCCGGCAAGTGATAAAATTAATATTGATTTGCATTTATTTGAAGGAGAAACAACTATTGAACTGTTTGATGCTTTTGGAAAAAAAGTTGTTTCTGAGGAGTTAGAAGTTAAAGGGAATGAAACGATTTTTCTTGAATCAGAAAGTTTAACACAAGGAATCTATTTGATTCGTGTTTCAGATAAACAATCTGTTAAAACACAAAAAATAGTTATTCAACATGAATGAATTTTTTATTTTTGCATGTAATTTAATAATCTATAATTCAACATTTATAATTTCTATTTATGGGACGAGTATTTGAAAAGCGTAAGTATAAAATGTTTGCACGCTATGATAAAATGGCAAAAGGCTTTACAAGAATTGGAAAAGAGATTGCAATAGCAATAAAGCTTGGTGGTGGAGATCCGGATGGTAATTCCAGATTGCGTGTGGCAATTCAAAATGCCAAAGGATTAAATATGCCAAAGGTGAATATTGATGCGGCAATAAAACGTGCCACTTCAAAAGATTCAACCAATTTAGAAGAAGTTGTTTATGAAGGGAAAGGTCTTTATGGAATTGCGATTTTAATTGAATGTGCAACCGATAATCCAACTCGTACCGTTGCGAATGTTCGCATGAACTTTAATAAATACGGTGGAGAATTAGGCAAAACAGGCTCTCTCGACTACTTATTCGACCGCAAAGGTGTATTCCGCATTAAAAATGAAAATGTTTCTGCAGAAGACTTAGAATTGGAATTGATTGATTTCGGTGCAGATGAAATAGAAAGCGATGAAGAAGAAATTGTAATTTATACTGCATTCACCGATTTTGGTAACATGCAGAAAGCATTGGAAGTAAAAAAATTCAACATCATCAGTTCTGAGTTAGAAAGAATTCCAAATTTAACTGTTGAGTTAAGCGATGCACAAGTGGAAGAAGTTATGAAACTAGTGAGTAAGTTGGAGGAAGACGATGATGTGCAGACGGTTTATCATAATATGAAATAGTAGTTGCTCGCAGACCTGCCTACCGGCAGGCAGGTTTTGCAGAGAAACGCAGAGAAATTTTCTTCTGCTTTTTTTTTGATTTCGAATCTGTTCTAAGGAATAATTGAGAGAGCAAAAGTTGATGTTTATTTCTTTACAAGATCCTCTAGAATCTTTTTATATTCTTCAAATCGATGTTCTTTAATCGGCTTAATCACTGGTTCAGTTGAAAAATGCAAGAGTCAATAAAGGGAAATCCTTTTATAGTCATCAACATATTTATACTTAAGCAGCTTGCTATTTTTAATTCGCGGCTTTATTTTATTGTGATAAGGATACACCCTGTCTAATTTTCTATTATACCTTAGGGCTCTATGGCGGGCACAGAAAGCGTTTCTAAACTATTAATTTTCTACGAAGCCCAATTTAATAAATTTATGAAAAATTGTCTTAAGAAGCGGAATGCGCTTTTTGCGCTTGCCTTTGTTAGAGTAGTGAGTTAATATAAGTAAATTATTTGTCGTAGTCTTTTCGTGTTTATATCCTCCTTTTTTGTCAGAAATTATTTGCATTGGCCTGTCTTGGCTGTCTTGCCTGTAAATAGTGTCGTTTTTCTCTGGATATTTTTTGTCATACAAAATGGCTCGTGTTTTTGTGAAATACAAACCTGTTTCTGCAATATCAAAGACCACTGTGCCCTTTGGAGCAATACTATCTGTCTTATATAATATAGCTTTTTTTTCTGGCCCTTTCATTACTTTCTTATACATGTAACGATCAGATTTGTTTTTTACAGTAATTGTTGCATTCTGAGATTGTAAATTCTTACAAAAAATAAGACACAGAACGATTATAAGTATATTATTCTTTTTCATACTTCATCTAGTTTCTATTTTCAAATCATCTATAAATATAAATTTAATATTTTTCTTTCAATAAACTATTTCCAAGCTTATCACTGCTAATATTAATAGGGTGCAAGCGCACCTATAATTCGGCCAGTTTAAAAATAGAAAACAAAAGAATGTTTTACTAATTTTAATGGTAGAAAATGAAAAGCACCCAATTGCAGAAAATTAAATCGTAGCTATGCTGAAGTCGCATGAGCAAGGAATAAAAGCAAGTCATATAACCATAATTCATAAAAAAACACCTTGCCCATTAGGGCAAAGTGTTTTTTTGAAAATTTTAATTAGAAAATACTTATTTAATCACAGCCACTTTTTGCACGTGATCTTTTTTACCTGTTTTAATGTTCAATTGATAAATACCTGCTGCAAAAGCATCTGTATCAATTTTCAAAGAGTGTCGTCCAATATTACTTTCTTTCACAGCTTGCGTAAAAATAACTTGTCCAATAGCATTTGTAAGAACTATACTTACATCTTCGCTGTTTAGTAATTCATAAGAAACATTAATAACGTTGCTTGCTGGATTTGGATAAACACTAACAAAAGCTACAGATGTATTTTCATCAATACCTACAGAAGCTTGTTCGTACAAATAATAATCATCCAATGCACCTTCTACTAAACTACCACCATTTAAATATGCTCCGGTAATTAAACTATCAGAAGTCATGAAACGCATTTGAACTGTTGAGCTCAATGGCACATAATCGGTAACTCTGTAAGCAAATCGTCTCCAGCTTTTATCAGAAATTTGTGTTGCCTCAACAGGAACCCAAGTAGCTCCACCATCGTTTGAGATTTGAGTGAGCCAATAATCTTGTCCAGGATTAGCGCCTGAGTTATTACTCCACCAACGGTTGTAAGTAAAAATTGGATTGGTATAAGTACTCAAGTTATAAATAGGTGATTCTAATGTTGTGATTCCCGCATCCACATCGTTTGTTCCCAAACCGGCTGTACTGGTTGGAGCATTTCCTGTGATTGCACACATACTTCCACCAGGAGTGGTTTGTGAGCCAGGTTGACAAATTGTAGAAGGTGTTCCCGGTGTTCCGTAGGAAGGAACCGGCACATCTACCAACCATTGTCCTGTTGTTGCATTATCAGAAGCAACACCTTGTCCCCAAGCACCAAAATTAACATCGAAATCTTCTTCCACCATTAAGGAAACGCCATTCAAAATAAAATAAGGAAGGTTTGGATTGGCATCATCAGCACCTGCAGGTCGCACAACACTTAAGCTACCAGTAGTTCCCATCAAACCTAAATAATAACCAATTACAGTTCCATTTGGTTGAGCAGGAATGGTTGCTGTATAATTTATTCCACTTACAAGCGTCATTGGTGTGTTTGTCCATGCACCCAAACGGTTAATTTTATAATACAGCTGTACAGAAGTTAAAGCCCAAGGATAAACAACACTTACAGAAGCATTGATTGGAATACCTGCAGTAGAAACAGAAGCTGTAACAGGTGTGTGAGTAATAACTGCATTTGATAAAAGAGTGATGCCGTGTAAATCAAAAGCATCTACAATGGCGTTATCTCTTGGCGTTCCGTTTGTAATATCATTATCTCCACCATTGATTGGTAAATCATCCGTAGTTAATGCTTCAATTAAAATATCTACAAAAACTTGTCCTTCTGATCCATTAGGGCCTGTTATTGTAGCATAAAATGTTTCTTTATACAAGTCCATCATTTCTTGCAAGTTGGCAAAATTCAAATTGGTATCCCACCAGCAGCCGGCAATAATTTCACCATCTGCATGCACCTCACCTACTAAATTCTGAGGATATACTTTTTTATTGATGTCATAACGTCTAACAACAACTGTTGGATCGGTATCATCAAATCCAATTCCTAAAATAGGGCTAGCAGTTATTCCCAGTGCCCAGATATCAGCATAACCTTCACCCATTGCTCCGTTATCAAATGAGGCACCCTGTGAAGTATAAAATTTATCATTAATCCCATGACCATATTCGTGATAAACAACATCACCTACTTGTGCCAATGAATTGCATCCACCACCTGTTGCATAAAAATTAATGGAAACACCATTGTAAAAAGCATTACAAGTACCTGTTTCGTCTACATTGGTTAATAATGCATTGTCCATATCCGTAAAAGCAGGGAATTTAGTTTTCATATAATCGTGAACAATATTCACATGATAGTATGCTGATAATTCACGAATGTTTGCATCTGCATTAAATGAATAGGTATTTGTTCCCGGATTTGCAGTTGCAGTATACGTAGGTGTTACTCCACCTGTTTCTACCTTTGACCAAAGTCCTTGTAATGAAAAAGTAACACTCACAGGAGTTACACTTGGCAATCCAATATATCCTAAAGCATCGGTATTATAAGTTGTTGCTCCTTGCACCATTTCCATATTTACCAATGGTTTTATCTGACTTGGGTCATAAGGATTTGTTGGATATACAGTTCCTGTTATAGTAATATCCGTTGCAGCCGGAGGAGTTGGAGGTGCTGTTGGTTTTGCATCGTAGTGTAACACTTGGTTAGTACGAGAAAGTATTTCACCTGTATTCGCATCTACCAATGTTAAGTATTTAGCAGGAACACCTGACAAATCAACCGTTTCAATGGTTGCTTCGTAAACTAAATGATAAATATTTTTTTTGAATTCAGGAACTGGTAAAATAAACAAATCGCTTTTAACAGATGTATTTACAACTGCATCCAAAATTCCAACTTTTGCAAATGTGATGGCATCGCTACTTGAGATGGTCGGACTAATAGAAATCGTAATGTCATTATAGACATCACAACCAAAAGTAACAACACTTCCTGATGGAGTCATTTTTACATACACATCGCTGTACAATACTTTTAATCCACTGTGGAACTGATTAAAATGTACATATTGAAAGTTTTCGGAAGTGCCGCCACCTGCATAGTTTAGTTCAGATACAGGAATATTAAAACCCGAAAGTTTAGAAGTGATAAAGTTCATTGCTTTTGTTTGAGGATCCATTCCAAAAACAGGGACTGGTTTACCGTATGCACGATGAGGTTTAGCGTTTTCTTCATTAAAGATTACATACCAAGTGCCGTTTGTAGCAACAAAGTTTTGCCATTCCGCTGTTTCGCGCAATGATTGCTGAAAAGCAACATCCGGCAAACGTTTAGTGTTTTTAATAAAACGAACATCATTTTTGTTGGCATTAGAAATAATACCACCTTCAGATGCTGTTAGGCTAAACGATGCTAACATCATTATAGCAAGTGTGTAATTTTTAATAGTCATGTAGCATTTGGGTTTTGTGATTATATGATAAAGAAAAGAAAAAAAACCCTAAAAGGCAAATTAATTTATCAGAAAGAATGGCAATTGATAATTGAAAAATTAGCGGATTAAAATCACATGACCTGTTGTGAAAATGTATCGTGCCTTATTTTTATAGCTTAACTTGTAAACATAAACGCCCTGTTCTGCCTTCTGCTGATGGTAGGTTCCATCCCATTGGTCGTAAAGGCTGGTCGACAAAAAGATACGCTCTCCCCACCTGTCAAAAATACTGATCTCAAAATCATTGATATTTTCACCAACCGCTCCGAAAAAATCATTGTTGCCATCGCCATTTGGACTGAAAGAGTTTGGAATAAACAAAGTACCCTCTATGGGATTGCTTGGAACAACAGGGTTTCCATTGCAATTATCATTGAATACTTCTACCGTATCAACTTGTGAACAAGAGCCACTTATCTGCTCTACCCAATAAACTCCGGATGTATTAACAGATATTCCGGATGTTATTTCACCAGTGCTCCAAAGATATGAGGTTGCACCAGTAGCGGCATTTAACATAATTGTTTGCCCGGCACACAAAGGCAGATCAGCACCCAAATTCAAGGCCGTTAAGGGATAAACTTCTACCATATCAATATACATATAGGTGAAACTGGGAGCACCATTGTTTTGAAATCCTCCCAAAGTCATGAATTTTTCTCCACCTATTGCAGTATAAGTTCCTGTTATTTTAGTCCAGATGGTTGGATCAAACGGAACAACACCTTGCACATGGGCTGACATTCCAGCATTATAAGGATTGGTAGTAATTTCAGTTACGGAAAAACGTGCACCCATTGACGGAGCGATAATCGGAGTTTGATCACAAACGGATGCATAAAATGAAACACAATAAGTCGTTCCGGCTACCATGGCTTGTGTTAATTGAACCTGTATATATTCAGAATTTATGGGCTGACAATCCACTCCGATATATTTTGTACCATCAAATGCAGGAATGGAAGATGGAGGAAAAAAAACAGCGGTATTATAACAAACATCAGCGGTATTTAAAGCAGGATTAATTGGTTCGGAATGATCTTTCCAATCAAGCAGACAAGCCAGTTCAGGCGAATTAGGAAAGCAATTCAAGGTGTCTTCAAAACTCGGATTAGGCACTAAGTTTTGTGCTATCAAGTTTGATGAACAAAAAAGTATGAAAAGGAATAGTGCTTTTTTCATTTGATTATTATCTTATTATACAATTATTCAATTGCTGCAATTACAATAAACTTCTTTTCTGATTTGCTACTCATCTCCCTTGAAGATTAATTTTTAATAAACTTTTTAGTAATTACACTTTTATCTGTTTGTATGTTCAATACATACACACCGCTCGGCAAATCAGCGATATCAAAATTTTGAGTTTGAGAAAAAGTTTCATAGCTAATGGATTTAAGTCGTTTACCTGTGATATCATATAAGTCAAGAGATTTAATTTCAGCTCTAACATCTAGCGATTCGATGTTAATGTTGTCTGAAGCAGGATTGGGATAAACAATCCAGCTATCTGCATTATTAGCAATATCCATTATGCCGGCAGTTAAATTTTCTTGAATCAATAAACTTGTTAAAAATACCTGATCACCGGAATTAGATCCATTTCCATTTGCAGCAACAAAAGCACCATATAATATTGCATTGCCACTTCCTGCAACTGGAGCAATCCAATTGAACGTCCACGTTTTTGTTCCTGTTCCGGTAGTGCCTCCTGTTTTATGCGTAATATATTTTCCTGTTGTTCCGATTAATTTTGTTTCTATCGCATTTGTAACAACAAGTGTCCCTTTTTGAGTAGCTGTTGTCCCTTGAGGAGATACTTGAAAACCATACTTATTGATGCCAGCAGCAGAAATTGTTGCAGTAATGGTATAAGTCGTTCCAGGAATATAACCAGTTACAGGCACATTGCTTGTAATTGAGCCTCCTGAAGACGCAAGCGCTCCGGTATGACATCCGACACAATTTGCTCCATCACCTGGAGAACCAGTTCTTGCTATTGGTGCACCTCCAGCATTACTATGCGCTGTAGAAGTAAAATCTGTAATACAAATTGTTCCTATTGCAACTGCAAAAACAGATACGATGGTTTTTTTATAAATGTTCATAGTCTATAAATTAGGATACAAAGTTAGTTGTCTTAAATTGAAGGTAAATGGACAAAAAATGTCAATGCTGGTACTTTTCACGGATTTCTTTCCGAAAAGCTTCCGGAGATAGGCCGGTATTGGATTTGAAGAAACGACTAAAATAAGAAGGGTCGTTAAAGTTTAATTCATAAGCCAACTCTTTTGCACTAATTGAAGAATGCAATAATCTTCGTTTCGCCTCCAATATCAACCGTTGATGAATAATATCTCCAGCCGTTTTCCCTGTCACTTTTTTAATGGTTTCACTCAAATGATTGGGAGTTACATTTAATAAGTCGGCATACTCGTTTACTTTATGATTTTGTATAAAATGTTCCTCCACTAAATTATTAAACTTTTGCAAAAGCTCCTGTGATGAGCTATCTGTTCGTTTGTAATCAGATGTTTCTGTAATAATTGTTTTGCTTTTTAAAAGTATGATAGAAATATAAGAGCCTAAAATATTTTCCTTGTAAGTATTGTTTTTTTCGTATTCCGAAATCATCATCAATAGCATGTTTTCCATATCAGCAAACATTTCCTTGTCGGGATTCAGAATTGGAGAAACACTTTTATTAAATACAGGAAAATCGTTAAAAATGTATTTGTCAGCACTATTGAGAATAACAATTTCCTTTGTAAATAGAATAACATAACCATCAGTGCCATCAATGGAATTAAGCGAATGAACTTGTCCTTCTGAAACAAAATGCAAACTATTATCTTCAATCGGATAATAATTAAAATCGATCATGTGTTCTCCTCCACCTTTCGTAAACAAAAACACTTGAAAACAATTATGCCGATGTGCGTCATCTGTACCGTGTCCACCCGTGAAATTAAGTCTTGCTACTTTGCAAGGCATAATATTCGTTTGTATTAGTTGGTGTGATGGAATTTCGTTTGGCATACTTACAAATTGATTTTTAGTCCATCATAAGCAATTTCAATAGTACTTGGAAGCTCTTTCAGAACATCTGAATGCAAACCTAACTGATGACTAATATGAGTAAAATAAGCTTTTTCGGGTTTCAATTCTTTTACCAATTCTATTGCTTCTTCCAATGTAAAATGCGAAATATGGGCTTCTCTTCTAAGTGCATTTAACACCAATACTTTTGAGTTTTTTAATTTTTCTTTTTCCACATCGGAAATATAATTCGCATCTGTGATATAAGAGAAATCACCAATCCGAAAACCAAATACAGGTAATTTATAATGCATCACTTCTATCGGAAGTATTTCTACACCTTCAATAATTATTTTTTTGTTTTCTAAAAGATGAAGATTTACTTCTGGTATTCCTGGATATTTTGTTCCATCAAAAACATAAGGATACTCTCTTTTGATAGCTTCTTGCACACGGTCGGATGCATACACTTCCATCTTTTTTTTGTTGATGAAATTAAAAGCTCTAATATCATCAAAACCCGCAGTATGATCTTTGTGTTCGTGTGTAAAAATAATGGCATCCATTTGTTTCACATTTTCACGAAGCATTTGTTGGCGAAAATCTGGACCGGTATCTATTACAAATGTTTTATTATTTGTTTCTATTAGAATAGATGTGCGCAAACGTTTATCACGGGAATCAGTTGAACCACATACATTACATGGACATGCAATGATGGGTACACCTTGAGAAGTTCCTGTTCCTAAAAAAGTTATTTGCACTGTATTTAAATTATTTTTGAAAAGCTAAGTTAATAAAAAAGTCCCGAGTAGACTACTCGAGACTCTCACAATCAGTTATATTCTGATTAATTATTTACGGGTACTTTTACACCGTATATTTCTTTCAAGGCATTTACGGCCACATCTACTTCTGCCTTTGTATTGTTTTTACAAAAAGAAAAACGAACAGAAGGACGAGTTACATCCGCTCCAATTCCACGCAAAACATGTGAACCTACATCACTTCCTGATGTGCAAGCGCTTCCACCCGATGCAGAAATTCCTTTTATATCTAAATCAAACAATAACATTTCTGCTTTATCGGTATGAGGTAAACAAACACTTAAAACAGTATATAAACAATTATCTGTGCAAGAACCATTAAATTCTACTCCCGGAATACTTGCTTTTAATTGTTCAACAAAATAAGTTTTCAAATCAGTGATGTGTTTTTGATGTTCATGCAAATCGCGCATTGCAATTTCCATCGCTTTTCCTAAACCTACAATTCCATAAAGATTTTCTGTGCCGCCACGCATGTTGCGTTCCTGAGCTCCACCATAAATCAATGGATTGATTTTTATTTTCCCATTCACATACAAGAAGCCAACTCCTTTTGGGCCATGAAATTTATGTGCCGCACAAGTAATAAAATGCACATTTATTTTTTGCAAATCCATTTCATAATGTCCCATGGTTTGAACAGTATCCGAATGAAAAACAGCATCGTACTTCGCACAAATTTCTCCAACTTTTTCCAATGAAATCAAATTACCAATTTCGTTATTTGCATGCATCAAGGAAACCAAAGTTCTTTCATTTTCGCTTAGCAATTGGTCGAGGTGATTTAAATCAATATGACCATCAGGGGTCGTATTAACAAAACTCAATTTTATTTTTCCTTCATGCTCCAACGTTTCCAATGTATGCAATACCGCGTGATGCTCAATTTTACTAGTGATAGCATGCTTTATTCCTAAATCATGAACACTACAACGGATAGCCATATTGTCTGCTTCGGTTCCACCGGAAGTAAAAAATATTTCAGAAGGAGATGCATTTAATGTTTTGGCAACAATTTTTCTTGCACCTTCTATAGCAGCACGTGTTTTTCTTCCATAAGAATGGATAGAAGAAGGATTTCCGTAATGCTCAGTCATGTAGGGTAACATAGCATCTAATACTTCTTTATCAAGTGCTGTTGTAGCTGCGTTGTCAAAATAAATTTTCATCTTAAAGAACTATTTATCGGTTTGTGATTATCTTTTAGTTCGGATAGCTAATCTTTACGCATTTTACAAATCAGTGTATTCTAAAATATTCTATTAATACGATTCGTAATATTCGTTTTTTTATTCGTTAGCTGTAAAAAGTACAAATATAAATTTATTGGCGAATCACCTAAGCAGTAATTTGCTGCATTTTTATGAATTCACGGATATCAGCCATTATTTTTTTAGCGAGATTATCAGCTGTGGTTTCACTTTCACTTTCCGAATAAATTCTAATAATCGGTTCAGTATTTGATCTGCGTAAATGCACCCATTCTTTATCAAATTCTATCTTCACACCATCAATTGTATTTATGGGCTGTTTTTTATATTTTTCTTGAATACTTTCTAAAATAGCGTCCACATTAATCTCAGGAGTCAACTCTATTTTATTTTTAGAAATATGATAATCCGGATAGCTGGAACGAAGCATGGAGCAACTCTTTCCGTATTTTGCCAAATGAGATAAGAACAAGGCTATTCCTACCAAAGCATCTCTTCCATAATGCAATTCAGGCAAAATGATTCCACCATTTCCTTCACCACCAATGATTGCATTGGTTTCTTTCATCATTTTTACAACGTTTACTTCGCCTACAGCAGAAGCGCTGTATTTTCCATTGTGTTTTTCAGTCACATCACGTAAAGCACGTGTAGAAGACAGATTTGAAACGGTATTTCCTTTTTTGCCTGATGCTTTTTCTGCCGGACTTCTCATATTTAAAACATATTCAGCACAAGCTACTAACGTGTATTCTTCGCCAAACATTTCACCATCTTCACAAACCAAAGCCAATCGATCAACATCTGGATCAACCACAATTCCAAGATCAGCTCCTTCTTTTTTTACTGCTTTCGCTATGTCTCTTAAATTTTCTGGTAGAGGCTCTGGGTTATGAGGGAATTCGCCTGTAGGATCGCAGTATAATTCTACTACCTGATTTACACCCAAAGCTTTCAATAACAGAGGAAGCACTATTCCACCAGTTGAATTCACACAATCAATCACCACTTTGAAATCTGCTTTTTTTATGGCTTCTACATCTATCAATGACAGTGCAAGAATTTTATCAATATGTTTTTGAAAATACGTATCGTCTTTCGTTACTTTTCCCAATGCATTTACATCAGCAAAAGTATATTTCTCCTTATCGGCAATATCAAGCACTTCTGCTCCATCCTGTTCATTAATAAATTCTCCTTTTGCGTTTAATAGTTTCAGAGCATTCCATTGTTTTGGATTATGACTGGCTGTTAAAATGATTCCACCATCTGCATTTTCTTCAGGGACTGCAATTTCAACAGTAGGCGTTGTTGACAAACCAAGATCTACCACATCCACACCCATGCCTTGCAATGTTCCTAAAACAAGGTTATTCACCATTTCACCTGAAATGCGAGCATCTCGACCAACTACAATTTTGATCTTTTTCTTATTTGCGCTGTTTGCAATAAAAGTGGCAAAAGCAGCAGTGAATTTCACTACGTCAATAGGACTTAATCCCTCGCCCGGTTTCCCTCCAATTGTCCCCCTTATTCCTGAAATCGATTTAATTAATGTCATAGTGTTGATTATCTAAATTTTAAGGCCACAAAGATACGGGTTTAGTATCTGATTTTAAGTAAATAATTCTAAACAATCAACAGATATCTGTTCAAAAGTATAGTACATTTTTGCGCATTTTTTAGTACTTTCGCTTTAATTTTAAAAGCAGGGAGAATTGGACCTGTTTTAATTATGAATTTTTAAATTTGAGATTGATGAGTGAAGATTTTGGAGAAAACGAAAACAAAGGCGCGCAACATCTTTTAATATTGGTTGACCGCTTTGAGGAAATGATTAACAACAACAAACAATACTTTTTTGATGCGGAAGAGTTAGAGGAAGTCATTGATTACTATTTTGAAAAAAACAACTCCAAAAGAGCTTTGTCGGCTATCGACTTTGCAATAGGTCAATATCCTTTCTCCACTGTGTTTTTATTAAGAAAAGCACAAATTTATGCTGCAACCAACCAAAGTCAGAAAGCTCTTGAAATACTTTCCTACGTTGAAAGTATGGAGCCTTCAAATACCGAATTGTATATGACTAAAGGTTCCATTTACAGTCAAATGGGCCTAACAGATCAAGCCATTGAAAATTTCAAAAAAGCTGCTGAAAATGCTGAAGATATTGATGAAATATACTTGGCAATGGCATTTGAATTTGAAAACACAGCAAAGTTTGACGATGCAATTTTTTACTTAAAAAAGGCTTTAACAGAAAATCCGGAAAACGAAGTAGCGCTTTATGAATTAGCATTTTGTTATGAATTAAATGGCCAATCTGAAGAAAGCGTAAAATACTACTCTGATTTTGTAGACAAACATCCTTATACCGCTACTGCTTGGTTTAATTTAGGCGTTTCCTACAATCGCTTGGGAATGTATGAAAAAGCAATTGATGCTTATGACTACTGTATTGCTATTCAAGACGACTTTGCTTCTGCTTATTTCAACAAAGCAAACTCCCTTGCAAATCTAAACCGATTAGATGAGGCTATTGAAGTTTACAAAGACACCCTAAAGGTTGAAGACCCTGATGCCATTACATTTTATTACATAGGCGAATGTTATGAGAAGAAAGATGATTTTGATCATGCATTGGTTTATTACAACAAAGCAATTAAGTTAAACCCTCAATTGGCAGATGCATGGCTTGGTGTTGCCATTGTTTTGGATGCACAGAACAAACCTAGCGAAAGCTTACATTATGCAAAAAAGGCCGTTGAAATTGACAAGACAAATTCGGAATACTGGTACATTTACGGAGAACTTCAGCAAAAAATGCAATTTTATGAAGATGCCGAATTGTCTTTCAAAAAAGTAATTGAACTTGACCCAGACAATGCTGAAATATGGTTGGATTATGCGAATTTACTTTTTGAACAAGAAAACAAAAACGGATCTTTAGAAATATTGGCAGAAGGAATAAAACATCATCCTCAAAATGCAGAATTACATTATCGCATCTCTGCTTGCCTAATGAGTATCGGTCAAAAGCAAGAGGCATTGAGTTTTTTGCAAAGTGCGTTAAAATTAAATTATGAAAAACACAACGAATTATTTGAATACCTGCCTCAATTAAAAGAGAATACAAGCATTACTGATTTGATTGATTCTTATAAGAAATAAGTGATTAGGTAACCAGGTGATTAAGTAAAAAAGTAATTATAAAGTATACAGAAATTAAGACATTAGAATTTATAGACTATGAATTTTCATTTACCACATATTCCCGAACGTCAAGCTAAGCCTCGCAACAAAGGCTTAACTATGATGATGGACAAAGGCTTGAGTATTCGACAAGCAGAAGATTTCTTGTCTGTAAGCGGTCATTTAACAGACATAATCAAATTAGGATTTGGAACTTCTTTTGTAACTCCCAATTTAGAACAAAAAATAAAATTGTATCGAGATGCAGGCATGAAAGTGTATGTTGGTGGAACATTGTTTGAAGCATTTATTGTTCGTAATATGTTTGACGATTATATGAAGTTGTTAGACAAACTAAAGTTGGATTGTGCTGAAGTATCTGATGGTTCGATTGTAATGCAACACGATAAAAAATGTGAATACATCAGTAAGCTGTCGAAAAATTTTACTGTTTTTTCGGAAGTAGGTTCAAAAGAAGCTGGGATTATTATTCATCCGGCAATGTGGACATCCATGATGAATAAAGAATTACAAGCAGGTTCATGGAAAGTAATTGCAGAAGCTAGAGAAAGTGGAAATGTGGGTATCTATCGTGCAAACGGAAGCGCTCACACACTTCTGATAAATAAAATTTTAGCTAAAGTTGATAAAGATTCTATTCTTTGGGAAGCACCAATTAAAGCACAACAAGTTTGGTTCCTGAAACTTTTAGGTTCCGATGTCAATCTTGGAAATATTTCTTATGATGACGTAATCCCTTTGGAAACCTTACGTTTGGGTTTGCGTGGCGATACTTTCTTTAGCCATTTGCCAGCAGAATTAAAAGCAGGATCAGAATAATAGTGAATTTTAAAATAACATAAAATGAAAGAAATAACAGTATCCGAATTAAAAAAGTTAAAAGACAGTAGTGCCGAATTTCAATTGATTGATGTTCGTGAAGAACATGAATTGGAAATTTGTGAAATTGGAGGCATACATATTGCGATGGGCGAAGTGATGGAAAATATTGATAAGATATCAAAAGATAAACAAGTAGTTATTCACTGCAGAAGCGGTGCTCGTTCCGGAGCAATCTGTCAAGCCTTGGAGGCGAGTGGGTTCAACAATGTCTATAACTTAAAAGGTGGAATCATTGCTTGGTCAACCGAAATAGACCCTTCTATAACAAAATACTAAACCTCTCCCCTTAATCCCCTCTCCACAAGTGAGGGGGCGTTAATTGTTAAAAAATATATAATTATTTCTGCTAATGTTAGAACTTTTTAAACACATCCTTCATCTTGATTTTGAATGGTTGTTCCAAAATTACAGTGATGTAGTTTATATCATTTTGTTTCTTATCATTTTTATTGAAACAGGATTGGTAATTATGCCATTTCTTCCAGGTGATTCACTTTTATTTACAGCAGGCTTGTTTGCGCGATTGGGATATTTAAACATCTCTTATTTATTGCTATTGCTATTTGCCGCTGCAGTTTTGGGCGACAATACAAATTATTGGATTGGAAGGAAAATTGGACTGAAAGCCTTGCAGTTGAAAATTCGTGGAAAGAAAATAGTCAAAGAAGAATATTTAACAAAGACACACAGTTTTTTTGATAAATATGGTCCCAAAACCATCATTTTAGCTCGCTTCGTGCCTATTGTAAGGACGTTTGCTCCTTTTGTAGCGGGCATCGCAGAAATGAACTACAAAAAGTTTTTATATTTTGACGTGTTGGGCGGAGTGATTTGGATTGGCAGTTTAACGCTGGCCGGCTACTTCCTAGGCGAAATACCTTGGATAAGAGAGAACATAGAAAAGGTTGCTCTGGGTATCATTTTCCTCTCTATACTTCCAGTTATTGTCGAAGTAATGAAAGCAAAAATGAGCAAAACAAAATCATAGAATTATTTTGTTAAATCAAAATATTTTATACCTTTGAGTATAATACCATTTGGTATAATACTATTTAGTATAAAAAAAATGAAAGACTCGCCCTTCACTTACGGAACCACAGTTAGTGTCAACTCCTTTACGAATCGCGAAAAGGAAGCAGAGAAACTGCGTAGCAATTTAATTTACGGAATCAATACCACCATTATTTCTCCTAGGCGTTGGGGGAAATCTTCGCTAGTGGAAAAAGTAATTTTCGATATTAAGAAGAAAGAAAAGAACGTAAAAACAATCATCATCGATTTGTTTTCAGTAAGTACCGAAGAAGAATTTCTGGAATTATATGCCAGAGAAGTTATCAAAGCTTCTTCTACTAAATGGCAAGAATGGATGGGAACAGGAAAAGAGTTTTTTAAAAAACTCATCCCAAAGTTCAGCATGGGTTTCGATGAAGCAGACTTTAGTCTCAGTTTCGACATAAAAGAATTAAAAAAACACAGTCACGAAATTTTAGACCTTCCTGAGTTAATTGCAAAAAAGAAAAATATTAAATTCATTATTTGTCTGGATGAATTTCAAAACCTGTCCAACTTTTCAGGTTACCTGGAATTGGAAAAGAAAATGCGCGCATCGTGGCAACGGCAAAGGAATGTCACCTATTGTTTGTATGGCAGCAAACGTCACATGATGAGTCATATTTTTAATAGTCCGTCCAAACCATTTTATCGTTTTGGCGACATTATGCTACTACCAAAAATCGAAACAACAAAGTGGATAAAATTTATCTGCAAAAGTTTTGAAACTTCCGGCAAACAGATTCCGGAAAATATTGCGGCAAAAATTCCTGAATTAATGAAAAATCATTCTTGGTATGTTCAGCAATTAGCACATTATGCATGGAATATGACTTCAAAAAAAGCAACAGATGTTGAGGTGAACGCTGCTTTAAAAGAATTAATTCAAGCAAACAGTCCGCTTTACCAAAAGGAAGTAGAAAGCATTAGCGCAACACAATTGAATCTTTTAAAAGCTGTTGCCAAAGAAGAAACAAAATTCACAAGCACAGCAGTAATGCTGAATTATAATTTAGGGACACCACGTAATGTTAGTAAAAACAAAGACATTCTAATTAACAATGATTTGATTCACGAACAAAATGGTGTTTATGAATTTCTTGACCCAGCTTTTGAATTGTGGTTCAAAAAACAATTTTTTAACCAATCATACATCAAATAAAATGACTAAATCGTACGGATTGATTGGTTATCCTCTGTCCCACTCTTTTTCTAAAAAATACTTCACGGAGAAATTTGAAAAAGAAAATATTTCCGATGCTGAATACCATGCATTTCCGATTGAAAAGATTGAATTGTTGCCACAACTGATAAAGGACAATCCGTCTCTTCAAGGCTTAAGCGTTACAATACCATACAAAGAAAGTGTTATCCCATTTTTAGACGAATTGGATGCTACAGCAAAAAAAATCGGAGCAGTAAATTGCATTAAAATTTCAGAAGGAAAACTTATCGGTTACAATACCGATGCATTTGGTTTTAGACAATCCATCAAGCCTTTCTTAGAATCACATCACGAAAGAGCTTTAATATTAGGAACAGGTGGTGCTTCAAAAGCAGTAGAATATGTTTTAAAAGAAATTGGAATCGACTGTTTTTTTGTGACCAGAAATAAAACTGCAGAAAATCAATTCACATACGATGAAGTAAACGAAAATATGCTCAAAGCTTTCAAACTCATTGTAAATGCAACACCATTGGGAATGTTTCCTAACGTTGATGCTTGTCCTCCTATTCCTTACCAATTTATTACTTCATCACATCTTTTGTATGATTTAGTCTATAATCCAGCAGAAACAGAATTTCTAAAAAGAGGAAAATCAAAAGGGTCTGCAATTGTAAATGGATTTTCGATGCTTCAACATCAGGCTGAGGAAGCTTGGAGAATTTGGAATAATATCTATATAAGCTCAAAATAGCAATTATAAACATTGCTTTTTATTCCGTAAATTTACATCCTTATGGAATTCAAACTTACATCCGATTTTCAACCAACAGGCGACCAACCAACTGCAATCAAACAATTGGTTGATGGTGTAAATGAAAAACTACCTGCTCAAACTCTGTTGGGTGTTACAGGCTCCGGAAAAACATTCACCATTGCGAACGTAATCCAACAAACAGGAAAACCTACTTTAATTTTAAGTCACAATAAAACATTAGCAGCACAATTGTATGGAGAATTCAAACAATTTTTTCCAAACAATGCAGTTGAATATTTTGTAAGCTATTACGATTACTATCAACCCGAAGCATTTCTTCCAAGCAGCAATACTTACATAGAAAAAGATTTAGCAATCAATGATGAGATTGAGAAATTACGTTTGAGTACCACTTCTGCTCTACTTTCAGGCAGACGCGATGTGATTGTTGTTTCTTCCGTTTCTTGTATTTATGGTATTGGTAATCCAATTGAATTCAGAAGCAACGTTATCAATATAAAAAAAGGCGAAATCATTTCCCGTAATAAATTTCTTCATCGTTTGGTTGAAAGTTTATACTCCCGAACAACGGAAGATTTTCTGCGTGGAAACTTCAGAGTAAAAGGTGATACAGTGGATATCAATTTAGCGTATGCTGATTTTTCTCTTCGTGTTTCTTTTTGGGATGATGAAATTGAAGAAATAGAATACTTTGAAACTAGCACAGGGAAAAGCATAGAAAAGTTGGAAGCAGTTACTGTGTATCCTGCAAATATTTTTGTCACAAGTCCGGAAACCATGAAAAGCGCCATTCATCAAATACAAGATGACATGGTAAAACAAGTGGATTATTTTAAAGAAACAGGAAAACATTTAGAAGCAAAACGTTTGGAAGACCGTGTAACATACGACCTGGAGATGATGCGTGAATTAGGTTATTGTTCAGGGATAGAGAATTACTCCCGCTATTTTGATAACCGCTCTCCCGGTTCTCGACCTTTTTGTTTACTGGATTATTTTCCAGATGATTTTTTAATGGTGATTGATGAAAGTCACGTTACCCTTCCACAAATAAGAGCAATGTATGGTGGCGATCGTTCACGAAAAGTAAACTTAGTTGATTATGGATTTCGTTTGCCTGCAGCAATGGATAATCGCCCCTTAAAATTTGATGAGTTTGAATCCATTATTAATCAACTCATATACGTAAGTGCAACTCCAGCAGAATACGAATTAACTAAATCAGAAGGAATTGTTGCAGAGCAAGTCATTCGCCCGACCGGCTTACTTGATCCAATTATAGAAGTACGTCCAAGCATCAATCAAATTGATGATTTATTAGAAGAGATTGATAAAGTTGCAAAACGTGATGAGCGAATTTTGGTTACAACGCTGACAAAAAGAATGGCGGAAGAACTTCAGAAATACATGTTAAACATTGGAATCCGATGCAGATACATCCATTCAGAAGTAGATACTTTGGAGCGTGTTGAAATTTTGCGTGATTTGCGATTAGGAAAATTTGATGTATTAATTGGAATCAATCTGCTAAGAGAAGGATTGGATCTACCGGAAGTTTCATTGGTCGCCATTTTAGATGCTGATAAAGAAGGTTTCTTGCGTTCGGATAGAGCATTGACACAAACTGCCGGTCGTGCTGCCCGTAACATCAACGGAAGAGTAATTATGTATGCAGATAAAATGACTGATTCGATGAAACGTACGATTGATGAAACAGAAAGAAGAAGACAAAAACAAATTGCTTACAACTTAGAAAACAACTTAGTTCCTACCGCATTAAATAAATCGAAGGCATCCATCATGGGACAAACTGCTGTAATTGTGGATTCAAAAGGAAATTTAGCAAGACCTTATATCGAAACAGAAGCAATCAATTATGCTGCTGACCCTGTTGTTCAATATATGACCAAAGCAGAATTACAAAAGGCCATTAACCGTACCAGAAAAGCAATGGATGCAGCTGCTAAGGAGTTTGATTTTGCTGAAGCGGCCCGATTAAGAGATGAAATGTTTGCCCTTGAAAAACTATTTTCCAACAAATAATTGTGATTAAGTTTTCATTTTTTGCTTGATAACTTCTAAAATTACTCTTAAGTTCGTCCTGGATAAAATAAAGCATAAAGCATACTCTCTAGAATGGCGTTACAGAATGACGATATTGTGCAAACAATATCACTATCAAGCATGGTATTAAACCTCGATAAGCAAGGAATTATCCATATCCGCTATCTTGAGGGTCAGACGATTGACGTAAAAGAAAAAATCGAGGAAAAACGTGCGCTGCTTGAACTTACAAAAGGTAAAAAACACCTAATCATTATCTCCTTCGAACATTTCGTAACCATAACCAAAGAAGCGAAAGAATACAGCATCTTAATAGAACCGGAGCAACCCTACTTAGCAGTTGCCATAATCGTTGATAATTTGGCTTATCAATTAATGGCGGATTTTTATTTCAAATTCTACAAACCAAAAATTGCTTACAAAGTCTTTAAATCAGATTCGAAAGCAATTGAATGGTTGATTGAAATCCGCAACAACCCTCCTCCGCCTAAACCTAAATACAAAGGGAAAATTACCTTGTGGAATTTTTAATTAAATTTCTCCGATTAGTTTACACTTCGACTTAGTTTATGGTGAGCGTAGTCGAATCCACTCAGTGTGACGTCCTAACAAACTGTCGATTTGTCGTCAGGCTGAGCGGAGTCGAAGCCTACATTAATCAAGGCTCAAAAGCGTTTTTGTACCACTACCCAGCCTTGCATTTGCTCCGTAATTGTGAGATCCCGTGTCGAGGCACGGGATGACGATGTCGATGGGCAGGCATGGGTTCCATAATGTCGGATAGTGAACACATTATTTTGTAAATTCGTGAGCAAATGCAAAGCATTCACGAAATATTAGAAAAGTATTGGGGCTTCCGCTCTTTTCGTCCTTCACAGGAAGAAATTATCAATTCCGTTTTAGCTGGAAATGATACATTGGCTTTGCTTCCAACAGGTGGTGGAAAATCCATTTGCTTTCAAGTTCCCGCATTGGCTCAAGAGGGTATTTGCATCGTTGTTTCTCCTCTTATTGCTTTAATGAAAGATCAGGTGGAAAATCTCGTTAAAAAAGGAATAAAAGCAATTGCTATAACTTCTTCCATGCACAAACGTGAAATTGATATTGCACTTGATAATTGTGTTCATGGAAATATCAAATTCTTGTATTTGTCTCCCGAACGATTAGAAACAGAAATCGTAAAAGTGCGTTTGCAAAAAATGAACGTAAATTTAATTGCCGTTGATGAATCGCATTGTATTTCTCAATGGGGTTACGATTTTCGTCCCAGCTATTTAAAAATAGAATTGCTTCGAGAAATTTTGCCTAAAGTACCTGTTCTCGCTTTAACCGCAACTGCAACCAAAGAAGTGGTAAAAGACATACAAGAGAAATTACACTTCAAAAAAAATAATGTCATTCAAAAAAGTTTCGAGCGAAAAAATGTTGCTTACATTTTATTGAATGAAGAAGATAAATTAGCGCGATTAGTAAAAATTGCCAACAACGTAAAAGGAACAGGCATTGTTTATGTTCGCAATCGAAAAAAAACACAAGAGATCGCAAGCTTTCTAAGAAGTCATAAGATAGACGCGGACTTTTATCATGCCGGCTTGGATGCCAAAACCCGAGACATCAAACAAAGCAAATGGATTAACAATGAAACAAGAATTATTGTCTGCACAAATGCCTTTGGAATGGGAATCGACAAACCAGATGTTCGTTTTGTTGTACACATTGATCTTCCTGATTCATTGGAAGCCTATTTTCAGGAAGCCGGTCGTGCTGGAAGAGATGAACGAAAAGCATTTGCTATTTTACTTTACAACAATGGTGATAAAATAGAATTGCAACGCAATGTGGAGATTAGCTTTCCGGAAATGGAAGATATTCGCCAAACGTATCAAGCGTTGGCCAATTATTATCAAATGCCTACAGGCTCAGGCTTAGGAAGCACTTTTAATTTCGACATTTCTGCTTTTTGCGATAATTATAAATTACATGCAATTACTGTTTACAATTGTTTAAAGTTTATTGAACGAGAAGGATACATTATGCTTTCTGATGCCTTTTTTCAACCAGCCAGAATGAAGCTAGAAATAAACCGTGACGATTTATATAAATTTCAAATCTCAAATCCTGCATATGATGTTTTTATAAAGACGCTGTTACGCAGTTATGCCGGCTTATTTGACAATTTTGAAAAAATCAATGAATTTGATTTGGCAAAAAAATTAAAAACGAAACAAGAAGAAGTACTAAAAAAGTTAAAACATCTTCAGCAAAATAAAATTATTACGTATGCACCTCAAACGGAATTGCCACAACTAACTTTCACTATGCCACGTGTGGATACAAAAGACTTATCGCTCGCCAAAGAAAATTTTTCATCACTAAAAAAACGTGCAAAAGAAAGAATGGAATCCGTTTTGAATTATGCAGAAAGCACACACAAATGCAGAAACCAACTCCTACTCGCCTATTTCGGGGAACTTGAAAGTACAGCTTGCGGTCAATGTGATGTATGTTTAGAGGAAAAAAGAAAAGTATTGCATACCGATGAATACGAAAATATAAGTACTCAGATAAAACAGTTATTAGCAGTGCATCCGATGGAATTAAAAATGCTTATTAATTCTATTACAGATGTTCATGAAGACAAGATCATTCATACCATTCAATTGATGGTAGATAATGAACAATTGAAATATAATGAACAAAATTTACTTTACTTAACTCACGAATAAACTGAGAATCGTTCTCGACTCCGCTCGAACCGACATCCTGCATTGTCGCAACGAGATATAACATCGAAATTTTCACTTCGAGAAATAACATCGGAATTGTCACTTCGAGCGGAGTCGAGAAGTCGCTGTTACGGAGGAATTGCGTAAATTCGCAACTTATTCAATCATTATGGAATTCATTAAAGTAATATTAGCAAACGGGAAAGATCACAGCGTCAAACGCTTTCATCCATGGGTGTTTTCAGGTGCCATCAAAAAAATCAGTCTACCACCCGATTATGAAGGCGATGACGTGAAAGAAGGAGATATAGTTGAAGTTTATTCTGTTCAAGAAGAATTCCTGGGGATGGGTCATTATCAAATTGGTTCCATTGCTGTCCGCATGTTTTCTTTTACTCAAGTAAACCCCAACTACGATTTTTGGAAAAGTAAAATTCAAAAAGCATATGATTTCAGAACTCAATTAAACCTTACTAAAAACCCTTCCACAAATTGTTATAGATTGTGCTTTGGCGAAGGAGATGGACTACCCGGATTCATTATTGATTATTACAATGGAACAGCTGTATTGCAATCACACTCTATTGGTTTGCATTTAATTAAACATGAGTTTGTAAAAGCTTTACAAGAAATTTACGGAGATGAGCTAAATGCTGTTTATGATAAGAGTGAAGAAACAATGCCGAAGAATGCTCCGATAAAAGCACCCAATGGTTATTTGTGGAAACGCGATGATACTGCAATAGAAACTGTTGCTTTGGAAAACAATCACAAATTTTCGGTTGATTGGGAAGGCGGACAAAAAACAGGATTCTTTATAGATCAAAGAGAAAACAGAGAATTGTTGGGGCATTATTCAAAAAACAAAGTTGTTTTAAATACGTTTTGTTATACTGGTGGTTTCTCTGTTTATGCAGCAGCAGCTGGAGCTAAAGAAGTTCACTCAACTGACATTTCAAAAAAAGCAATTGACTTGACGGATAAAAATATTGAGTTGAACAATATCAAAAATCATACATCCTTTGTAGCAGACACATTTGATTTTCTAAAAAACAGAGAAAACACTTACGATATTATTGTCTTAGATCCACCGGCATTTGCAAAACATCAAAATGTAAAGCACAATGCGATTATGGGTTACAAGCGATTGAACTACGAAGCCATCAAGCAAATTAAACCAGGCGGATTGTTATTTACATTCTCTTGTTCTCAAGTGGTAGATAAAAACACATTCAACAGCACAGTTATGGCTGCAGCAATTGAAGCTGGAAGGAACGTAAGAGTGTTGCATCACCTTTCACAGCCTCCCGACCATTGCGTAAATATCTTTCATCCAGAAGGAGAATATCTCAAAGGATTGGTAGTACATATCGAATAACAAAAAAGCCACAGAAACTGTGGCTTTTTTGTTTTAGAATTCGATAATAATTCCCAAAGTAGACAAAGATGTACCGGAAGAATTATCAATCAACTTTGTTTTGTAAGATGCTGGATTCGAAGGATCTGTTTGTGCAGTCCCATCAGCAGCTCTATCCAAAACTAAGATTGCAGGTTGATCGGACTTAGCTCTGTATACATTTTGTAAATCATAATAAATATCCAACGACCATTTTTTAAAGAAGAATTTTTTATCTATCCGCATATCTAATTGATGAAAAGCATTCAATCTGTTCTCGTTTAATTTATTATAATCGACTAACCCTCTTCCATTAATATCCCAAACCGATTTCAATGAAGATGTCTGAGCATCAATGGGTGTATAAGGCGTTCCACCTTGATATCTCCACTTTAATCCCACTTCCCAGTTCCGCTTAAATTTTTTTCCAAACGTTGCCGATACAATATTTCCATTATCCCAAGCAGATGGTTTATAATCTCCATTTTTATCTTGAAACTGGCTTTTCACCCATGTATATGCAAGAATACCATAAAAACCTTTAAATAATTTTTGTTGAATTAAAAACTCTAAACCGTATGCTTTCCCGTCAGATATAGAAACTACAGGTTCATTTCCAATCACACCAAAATCGCCACCAAGATTAGCTAAACTCAATGAATCTCTAAGCGCAAAAGGATAATTTGAATAGATTTTATAAAACCCCTCCACTGAAATTTTTGTATTAATTTTTGTATTGTATTCAAATCCTGCAACTATATGATCGTTTGTTATATATGTAACGTTGTTTTGTTTGTTCGATAAAACAGATGCTGAATCACGATATCCCAATACGGTATAGGCTGGCAATTGATAGTATCTTCCAGTATTAAAATTAAAACTTAATGCATCTGTAATATTTAAAGCCAATGATACTCTTGGAGAAAGTTGATTTAAGGGGTTTCCCATCGTACTAGAATAATCAGAGAAATCGGTTCGCAAACCCGCAGAAATCAATAATCGCTGGTCAAATAAGACTTTGCTAATCTGTCCGAATGCCGAATATTTATTAAAATTCAATTTTGAATCAAAATCAATTAGGACAGTTCCTCCAGTAGTTGTAATTTTATTAAATGTAGAGTTGGTGTAAGTCACATTTTCAAAACCAGCACCCACATTTATTTTAAATCCGTTGTTACGATAAGTGTTTTCTATTCTAACTTTATTTTCAATTTCTTGAGAAACATAATCAAGCACTTTATTTGTATCAATACTCTCATCGTTGTTTAAGTATTTATAAGAGCGATTATTTAAATGATTACGACTAACGACAAAAGTCAAATAGCTTTTTTGGAAATAATGTTTATAATTTGTTCCCAGAGCATAATTCCATTGCTTATTTACAGGCAAATAGCCTAAAATATATTTCTGTTGTTCCGTTTGATTAGCATCTAAATTCAATTTAAAATCATCATACGCACCTAATCCGATAAATGAAATTTCATTTTTTTCGTTTAGTCGAATTTTTGCCTTGAATTGAGCATCATTATAAATCGGTAAAAATGGCAATTCCAACAATTTAAAAAGCCATCCCAAATAAGATCTTCGAGCGGAAACAATAAAAGTTGTTTTTTTGCCCAAAGGACCATCAAGTGTCAAACCAATATCCGATGAACCCAAGGTTGCTGTGGTAACTAGCTTTTCTGAATTACCATCTTTCATTTTGAAATCAAAAACTGAACTTAAAGCATTTCCTCTATTTACTGGAAATGCTCCTGAATAAAAATCCACTTCTCTAATAAAATTCACATTAATCATACCCACTGGTCCACCAGAACCACCTTGAGTAGCAAAGTGATTAATATTTGGCACTTCTATTCCATCCAAATAAAAACGATTCTCATTGGGCGCTCCTCCACGTATAATGATGTCATTTCGAAAAGAGACAGTAGATGCTACACCGGGCAAGGACTGAATTACTTTAGAAATATCCCTATTTCCCCCTGGATTTCTATCTATTTCAGAAGAACCAATGGTGCGCAGGGAAACTGGACTCTCTTCTGTTTTGTTAAAAGGAGATGCAGTCACTTCCACAACACTTAAGCTATCCGTTTTCTCATCCAACCCAATATTCAATACTGTTGGTGTGAAATTATTTACTTGAATTTCAAAAATTGTTTTTTTGCTAAAGCCAACAAAAGATGCCGTAATGTTATACAAGCCGGGAATTAAGTTTTTTAATTCGTAATTCCCATCTATGTCAGTTGTTGTCGCAATTGACAACGATGTTATTCCTACAGAAGCAAACGGAATGGCTTCGTTGTTAATGGTATTAAATACTTTTCCTTTAATAACCCCATTCTGTGCAACGACAGAAAATGAAAGACATAAAAACAGAAAAGAAATCAGTTTGTTTTGCATAAAAGAATAATGTTTAGGAGGAAAACAAAAAAGGCACACTTTTGTTCGAGTTGCTATTAAAATCTTTAACGTCTATTTCGATGCAATTGGTAATATTTTATAAGCAAAACATCATATAGAAGCGCGATTGCCAAGAAGACAGAAGCCAAAATAAGAATCCCTAGGGACAAAACTGAATATAAAAAACCACCGATAACACAACCAATAAAAAAACAAATGATAATGGCCAATCTCAGTTCGATGCTTTGCGTTAATTTTTGCCGCTGCTCTTTTCGTTTGTAAAAAAAGAGTTGAGATAATTCAATCCCTAAATCAGTGAATAAGCCAGTTAAGTGTGTCGTTCTTACCGTTGAATTTGAAATTTGCGTAACAAGAGAATTTTGAACACCCATCGAAAACAAAAGAATGCCAGCTAAAACGGTCTCTGATAAGCCGTTTTTTATCATCAGACTTCCGCTAACACCGATAACGAACAGCAAGCTGATTTCTATAAACATAGGATATTTATGAGCGGAAGTCTTCCCTTTTTTTAGATAATATTCAGTAATAAAATTAGAACAGAAAGATCCAAGTAAAAATGCAATAATTAACAACAAAAAGTTCATCGCAAGGCTGTAATGTTTCAAAATCAATTCTTCAGCAAAAAATGCAAAATGTCCAGTAACATTTGTAGTCAACACTTTTAACTCTAAAACGCCTGTAATGTTTACTAAACCAGCAATAAACGAGAGCAATGCAGCCAATCGCAAATTGTGTTTAAATGTTCTGGTTTTACCTTTGTGACGAAGCATACGAATTCGCAATAAAAAAAGCCACTTTCCAGTAGCCTTTAATTCAAAATTTACCCTAATAATGTTTTTTCTACTGCTTTCAAAATAGCAAATGCTTTTTCAGTAGTTTCTGCTTCAGCATAGTTACGCAATACAGGCTCTGTTCCTGATGCACGAATCATCATCCATTCACCATTAGCAAAGAAATATTTCCAACCGTCAATAGTTTCGATTCTTTCCACTTTATATGGACCAAAAGAAGAGTATTTATTGTTCTTGCAATTTTCTACAATTCCAACCTTTACTTCTTCTTTTAAATGCATATCGCTGCGTTCGAACTTGAATGCACCTACAATTTTATAAATCTCATCAATCAATTGATCCAATGTTTTTCCTGATTTCACCATGTATTCCCAGATAGTTAATCCCATCCAAATTCCATCTCGCTCCGGAATGTGCCCTTTTATTGCGATACCGCCACTTTCTTCGCCACCCAACAATACATCTTCTGAAACCATTATTCCGGCAATGTATTTGAATCCGATTTTTGTAACCTGATATTCCAAACTATAATGCTCACACATTTTTTTTACTCTTGGGGTAACAGAAAATGCATTCACTACTTTTCCTGTCATTTTTTTCTGAGTTACCAAATAGTTAATCAATAATAAAATAATGTGATGAGAATCAACAAATTCTCCTTTACCATTGTATAAACCAATTCTATCGGCATCTCCGTCAGTTGCTAATCCACAATCAATATCACCACTTTCTGAAATTAATGTAGAAAACGGAATTAAATTTTTATGAATTGGTTCTGGTGCTTGTCCTTCAAATCCTGGATTGTAATCGCAATGCAGAAACGTAATATCTGGTAACAATCTGCGCATTACATTCTGTCCAGCTCCATACATGGCATCATATGCAAAATTCATTTTTGTATTGCGAATCGCATCCATATCAAAATTCTTCTCCACATGATCCACATACATTGTCTCTAAATCAACATATTCAATCATTCCTGCTTTTACAAAATCAGCTACAGAAAGGTTTTCTACATCAACATTATTAGTTGCAGGAATAATGTCTTCAATCTTTTGAATATCATCTGGTAACAACGGTCCGCCAAAATGACCTTTTAACTTGTAACCGTTATATGAAGGAGGATTGTGAGAAGCTGTAATAATTACACCTAAAGACGTTCCTAATGTTTTTGCGGCCAATGAAATCATAGGCGTTGAAACGAAATCTTTAGCTAAATACACTTTAACACCAGCATTCGCCAATACTTTAGCAGTAGTTTCAGCAAATAATTCTCCAGCGAATCTACAATCATGTCCAACAACAACGCTTGGTTTTCCAAAATTACTTTTCACCCATTCAGCAGTAGCTATGGTTACTCGCGCAACATTATCAACTGTAAAATCTTTCGCTATGATGGCTCTCCATCCGTCTGTTCCAAATTTAATTTTTGTCATAAAGTTTTATTTAAAGGGCAAATATAATGTTTATCTTCTTTTAATGATAATCTGCAAATTTAAACATATAGACACATTCATTTACAATTTGCTCTGCGGCACTCTGCGTTTTCTCCTTTTTTCTCTGCGGTAAAAAATATTGTGTAGCTCAATGTATATTCTTTGAATTTAAAGCATCTCTATACTTTTTAGCATACACACAATGTTGCTCATAGTTCTTAGCAAAATAATGCTTCCCCGACAAATCCTCCTTTGCACACATGTATATATAATCACTCTTCTCATAATTCAAAACAGCATCAATGGACGATTGTTGAGCAAACCCAATTGGTCCAGGAGGCAAACCTTCGTTTACATAAGTATTGTATGGGGAGTTATAACGAGTTTGTTCAGTCGAAACACGTTTAATTGTAAAATCACCAATGGCAAAGATCACTGTTGGATCCGACTGCAAAGGCATTTTATCCTTCAAACGATTAATGTACAAACCAGCAATTATTTTTTTCTCTTCATTATCGCAACACTGTTCTCCCTGAACAATAGAAGCTAAAGTCATTACTTCTGTTTGTGAATAGCCAATCGTTTTTGCTTTTGATTTTCTCTCTTCATTCCAAAAAAATTTGTATTCCTTTGCCATTCTTTCAAAAAACTGGTCTACAGAAGTATTCCAATAAAACTCATACGTATTTGGAATAAACAAAGCTTGAATATTGTCTTGATTAAAACCATATTTACTCAAATAACCATTGTCTCTGAGGGCTTGTTTTAAAGCATTTGAATCGGCTTCAATTCTTCTTCCAACACGTGAAACAAATTCATCAACTGTATGCAATCCATTAAAATTGATTTTGATTGGTTCTTGAATTCCTGCTCTTAGCAAATTTACAAGCGCATTATTACTCATCTTTGCCAGAATTCTATACTTACCAGGCTTTATATTATTCTTGTACTTTTTCTTTTCAGCAAGAAGCTCGAACGTAGAACGATTTTTAAGAATATTGTTTTCACCCAAAATGCGAATAACATCTTCAAATGTAGATCCCGTAGGAATGTATATAATCTCCGATTTCTTATCCCCCAAACTAACATTCGACTGGTAAATAGTTTTATAGGCATAATAGCCACCTACTCCACCTACTACAATGATTATAAGTAGCGCAGCAATAACTATTTTTTTTAGAAATGATGATTTTCCTTTTGCCATTTTTTCTTTTAAATCAAGAATAACAAATATATTACTTTAAGCCTTTCAACTGACTTAAAACCATCTTTGCCTGTTCTTGTTTAGGATTCTTTTTAAGTACTTGTTTTAAAATTTCTTCTGCCTCACGATATTTTTTTTGATAAATTTTTAATCCTGCAACATTCATTAACAAGGATTCATAATCAGGATCTAATTTTAATGCTCTTTTATAAAACTCTTCTGCTTTTGTTGCATTGCCTGAAACTAAATTTACATAACCTAAATTGTTAAGCGCTGGAACATAATTAGGATTTTCATTTATAATTGCATTTAAAATAGCAATTGCTTCATCATGTTTTTTCAAGCCCATCAGGGTTGCTGCATATTTGTTTTTAAATTCAGGATTAAGTGGTGCCAAATCTGTAGCTATTTTAAAGAAACTTAATGCTGACGAAAAATCGCCTAAATTATAATAAGATTCACCAATTCTATAGGCTGTCCATGCATTCCCATTATCAATACTTACCCTGCTAAAAGTTTGTTTAAACTTTTCATAACCACCAATTTGATTTAAATAACCAATGACTTTTGCGTATTCTAATTTGATAAAATTTAAATGAATCAATAATTCAAAATTTCGCTCAACATCCGCTTTTGTTTTGTCAGATAAATAAAAGGCAGCAGAATCTAAATACTCCGCTTTGTATTCAAACTTATCGTACTGCTGGATATAGGCTTTCGCTTTTGTATAATTACTCGGATTCTTCTCGTTTATTGCATACAAGCCAATAAATTCTTTTACTTTCTGTACTTCTTCCTTCTTCATCGGCTTGCGAATGTAATGATCGTGCACACTCACATGAGGAATATCTATGGAGCCAGAATTCGGCATGTGGCAACTCACACAATTATTTTTCACTTTAGCTCGCACTGTTTCTTTTTCGGAGCACAAACCGTTTTTTGTAGTTGCACTGTGACAATTTTTACAAGCTGTATTGAATATTTCTTTTCCTGTTGTTTTTACACTTACGTGAGGATTATGGCATGTTACACAAGTCAACGAATTCTTATATGGACGTAAGGATGATTTGTCTGTTTCTTCTTTATAACTGTTGATAAAACATTTACTTTGTTTTAAGCGATCGGCATGAGAAGCCATAATAAATTCATCGTCTGCATTTTTGTAACGAGGTAAAAAAGTAGTCATGTAATCCGAAAGCTTCATACCGGGCTTAAAATCAAAGAATGATTTTCCTTCTTTCAAAACGGTGTTTCCCTGTAAATGACAGCGCTGACAAACATCAAACTGCAGATCAATGGATAGCTTTCCCGGGTTTACAATGGAGTAATCGATGTATTTGGAAGTGTCGATTTTTGCTCCGGTAGAACGCTGTTCAATGTGAATACTTCCCGGACCGTGACAACGTTCACAACTCACGCCTTCCGGTAAAGCATTGAACTTATTTTCGGAGCCTTGTGCAAAGTCGGGCAATGAATTGTGACAACTCATGCATTCCAATCCGATCTTGCGCGAAAAACGTGTGTTAAAACCATTTTCAAACCCTGGAGGGAAATCCCATTTTTGTTTTTGAGTATAATACGTCATCGGCATTTGATGCAAATAACCATTCGTGTTATAAATGTGTGAATTGGTATGATGTCCGGAACCAATAATGTAATCAACCTTTTCGATGCGTTTATAAATTGTGTCCTTCCCTTTCATACGAAACTCCAGTATTTTCAAACTATCCTTATCCCAAAACGGATGATAATAAAAATCCTGAAACTTATCGTAGATAACTGTATGCTCCGAAAATTTTGCAGAGCTTTTTTCTTTGCTTGCATGGTCGAAACTTTTTCCCATTCCTGTTTCGATGTAGGAGTTGTAAATATCCTGGTGACAAAGTTTGCACTGTCCCATCCCAACATATTTGGCGGAATCAGAATGGTTTAAATAAACATTTTCGGAAGTGGTCTTTTCTATGATTGCTTCTTTAGGGGAATTATCGCCACAATAAACAATTGTAAGTATAACAACTGAGAATAGTGTAAGGGAAAGTATATTGCGAATGGAAAATTTCATCATTATTTCATCTCACAGTCTTCGACTCCGCTCAGACTGACTGATACAAACCTCACACTGAGCGGAGTCGAATGTGTGGTCTAGTCATATTTGTTTACCCTCTTATCTTCTGTAGCAACAATTCATCTTTGAATTTATCACCATCGCGCACCCATTGCTTTTTCATACCTGTGATCTGGAAACCATGTTTTTGAAACAGAAGCACACTTGCCTCGTTGTCGATGGTTACATTACAATACAATTGATGTAAATTTAAAACGGAAAAACAATAATCTATTAACACTGTTAACGCGTCAAAGGCATATCCTTTTTTTCTATCTGATTTTTCAGCAATTAAAATGCCGATTCCTGCACGTAAATGTGTTGGATCAAAATCAAATAAATCAATGCTTCCAACAGCTCTACCCTCTTCATTGCAAATAATTAAACGCAATTGTTTAACGGAATATATATCTTGATGTGCGCTCGCAATGTACTGTTCCAAAACGAAGCGCGAATAAGGCGTTTGCGTATTGCTAACACTCCATGTTTCTGTATCGTTCTCCCATTTATACAGCAAATCAATATCAGAAGGCTCAATGGCACGCAAAGAAATATGTTGACCTTTTAACTTCATTAGGATTGAGGATTAAACTCTTTTCTCACAGATTCAATTCCTGCATTAATTTCTTTGTTGGTGTATACAGGCAATTCATACTTCTTCTCATCTATATTCAAAGAAAATATAGATTCTATCAATCCTTCAGACTCCAACACAGGAAGTAATTCAAACAAATAATTCACCCCCTTCATTGGCACATTGTACACTTCTTCAAAAAACAATTTTATCGGACTCAAGCAAGTAGCAACACCAATATCTACTCTTTCGAACTGCTGAACGTTTGTGATAAAATGTTCTCGCAAATAAATATCACTAAATGTAGGATGAGATTTTATTTTAACAAAAAGAGAAGGAATTTTTCGGATAGTGGAATTCTTAATTAATGCAGCAATTGGAGTATTTATATCCTGACCTTTAATGGAAAGTGAATGATACGATTTATCTGCAATTATTCCAATGTGTGGAGGAATGCGAGTAGCGTGAAGCACCGTAATGTATAAGCCTTTCGATAAATCTTGCTCCGCAAACGACTTATCAATTTTGATTTTATATGTTAGTCCTTGCTGAATCATTAAACATTAACTTCTCCTTTAAAAACAAATTTAGCCGGACCTTCCAACCAAATATCTGTAAACGAATTGTCTTCATGTTGGGTAAAATTCACTTTCAAGTTTCCTCCCAATGTTTTTACATCACAATAATCCATTGCTGTTGAAACATTCTTTAAGGCGGCAACCAAAGCTGCTGCAGTTACACCTGTTCCACAAGAATACGTTTCGTCTTCAACACCACGTTCGTAAGTACGCACAAACAATTCGTTCAATTCTTTTTCTACAAAATTAACGTTGGTTCCTTTGTCTTTAAATCGATCGTTGTTTCTTATTTTTTTACCTTCTTCAAAAACCTTGTAATTTTTCACATCATTTACAAAAGCAACATAATGAGGAGAACCGGTATTTAAAAAGGAAAAACCCGCATTCATTTCCACCTTTGAAACATTGTTCATCTTCAAACTAATATAATCGGTGTTCACCAAAGCTTCGTGTTCTCCGTCTGATGCTAAAAAAAGTGCCTTGGCTTTTACTAATCCCAAAGTTCTCGCATACTCAACGATACAACGTCCGCCATTCCCACACATACTGCTTTCGTTTCCATCGGAATTGTAGTAAACCATTTCAAAATCATAACCGATTTTTGATTGCAAAAGCATCAATCCATCCGCCCCAACTCCAAATCTTCGATCACACAACTTTGCTACTAAAGCATTATCGCTACGATTGAATTTCAGATCACGGTTATCAATTATGATAAAATCATTTCCGGTTCCCTGATATTTATTAAATGAAATAGTCATTTTATTTTAAACGATTAAGAATGGATTCGTCTGAGATTCTTTCATATGGCTTAAACTCACCTGTTGGGTCAATTCGGTATACAAAAGATGAATTTTTAAAATACAGCACATCATCCAATTTAAATATTTTCAAACCTTCTGGAGATGACACACCGTAAACTATTAATTTGTACTTACTCATTTTATAACCTTTGTAATTTAATGGTGACGACCAAAACTCAATATTAAAATAGTGTTTTGATGTATTTCTATCTTCCTTTATTCCACTTACTTTTTGAAGCAATGAATCCTTTGCATTCATTTTCGCAACAGGATCCAAGTTTATCACTTCCAATGTTTTTGTGGAAAGCAACTCATCCTTTCGAACCACTACTCCATCTATACTTGGGTTTTCAAGCGTCAATGAGTCTTTTGCGATTTTGGTTGTATCTACAGTTGGTGTTTTTTCATCTTCGCCAAACTTATCCACTGTAATAACTCCTTCTTTTTTCTTTTTCTTGACTTCTTTGGTTTCAGGAACAACTTCTTCGTTTGAATTCGCTTCAGCTTTTTTTGTATCAGAAGAAAATGTATTCGAAACCGATTTATAAAAACTCAACTCTTTAAAATAATCGTCCAGTTTAAAAATAAAAAAACCACCGGCAACAATTAGTCCGACTAAAATACCGATAATAAAACCGTATGATTTTTCTTTAAAACTGCTCATTAAATTATATTACTGCAAGTGTGTGTTTTTAATATTTGTGTAAAGTTAAACAACCTTTGCAAACGGCTGTTAAAGTATGTTAAAAATAAATGACAAAAATAATATGGGAACAAAATTTGTGTTACTATTTTTAGCTAAATTTCGTTATATTAAAAACTTTAAAAAACAGAGAATATGAAATATGAAATATTCATGAATCCCATAAAAAAAACAGCAAAAATGAGTAAAAAGATTTTAGGAGTATTTACTATCGCAGGAATTGGTGGATTAACCGCCCTTGGTCTTAATCACCTTTTAAGCATTCAATCAAACAATCAAGTATCTCAATTAGAATATCAAGCGCCTGTAAGCTATGTAAAACTGCCTGGCGCCAACGCTCCGGAACTAGCGGTAGATTTTACAACAGCTGCTGCCTCTTCGGTTCATTCCGTAGTAAACGTAAAAACAACCTACCCGATTGAAACACAAAATCCTTATTTATATGACCCTTTCCGTGATTTTTTCGGATTACATGGTCAACGTCAACCACAACAAGCTCCTCAATCAACTGGTTCAGGAGTCGTTATTTCTCAGGATGGCTATATCATTACAAACAACCACGTGGTAGATGGAGCCGATAAAATAGAAATCACTTTAAATGATAAAAGAAGCTATACCGCTGAAGTTATTGGCAAAGATCCTTCAACAGACTTAGCCCTGCTTAAAATCAAGGAAGAAGGTTTGGAGTTTATCAATTATGGCAACTCCGACAATGTAAAGGTGGGCGAATGGGTACTGGCTGTTGGAAACCCTTTTAATTTAAATTCTACTGTAACTGCAGGGATTATAAGTGCAAAAGGAAGGAATATTAATATTTTGGCAAACGACAGAGAAAAAGGACAATTCCCTGTTGAGGCTTACTTACAGACAGATGCAGCAGTAAACCCCGGAAACAGTGGCGGAGCTTTGGTAAATGCAAAAGGAGAATTGGTTGGAATTAACTCTGCTATTGCATCCACGACAGGTTCATACACAGGTTATTCATTTGCCATCCCGGTTAATTTAGCCAGAAAAGTAGTAGCTGATTTATTGGAATTTGGGCAAGTACAGCGCGCATTTATCGGATTGCTTATTCAAGATTTAGATGGGAAATTGGCCAAAGAAAAAAGCATTACTGCAATTAAAGGCGTATACATTAAAGGAATTGTAGAGGGTGGTGCTGGAGCGGAAGCAGGAATAAAAGAAGGTGACGTAATTACTAAAATCGGAGAAACGGAAGTGAACAATCAGCCGGAGTTGCTCGAACAAATTGGCAGATACCGTCCTGGCAATAAAGTAAATATTACCTTGAATAGAAACAACCAAGAAAAAGTAATGGCGGTTGTTTTGAAAAACAAAGATGGAAATACAGATGTTGTTCTGAAACCTAAAGTTGAAGTTATTTCTGCACTAGGAGCTTCTTTTGAAGATGTTACTAAAGATGAAATGAAAAAACTTAGCATTGAGCACGGCTTAAAGGTGGCTAAACTTGGTGCAGGGAAATTATTAAGTGCTGGAATAAAAGAAGGATTTATTATCACAAGTGTTGATAAGAAAAAAATTGCAACGATTGAAGATATAAAAGCAACCCTTGAAACAAAAAAAGGCGGAGTGCTAATAGAAGGAATTTATCCTAATGGCATGAGAGCCTACTATGGTTTCGGTCTTTAAAAAATTTCAATACACATCTGTCTTAAAGCAGACAGGTGTGTTGAAAAATTGAACATCTTTTTTACCAACAGCGACAAGGTATTTTATCGACAATAAAAGGCACTTTATGGTTCCTTTTTACGACTCAGTCTAATTATTTCTAAATTATTAACAATCAGTGAGTTCCAAAAGTTATTTTAAGATGAAATATTTGTAAAAACAAAGAGTTATAGAGTACCTTTGCAAAAGAATTCATCACCATATAAAATCAAAAAAGTCTTATGAGACAACTCAAAATAACCAAATCAATTACCAATCGCGAGAGTGCTTCTTTGGATAAATATCTTCAGGAAATTGGTCGCGAGGAGTTAATTACTGCAGAAGAAGAAGTAATATTAGCAGTAAAAATCAGAGCTGGAGATCAGCAAGCGTTAGAGAAATTAACGAAGTCGAATTTACGTTTTGTAGTATCGGTTGCAAAACAATATCAAAATCAAGGTTTAAGTTTACCCGATTTAATTAATGAGGGAAATTTAGGTTTGATTAAAGCAGCAAAACGTTTTGATGAAACACGTGGTTTTAAATTTATCTCTTATGCTGTATGGTGGATTCGTCAATCCATTCTTCAAGCTTTAGCTGAACAATCACGTATCGTACGTTTACCATTGAACCAGGTTGGTTCATTGAATAAGATCAATAAAGCTTATTCTCGTTTAGAACAACAATTTGAGCGTGAGCCAAGTGCTGAAGAGTTATCAGAAATATTAGAACTTCCACAAGATAAAGTTGCCGACACGATGAGAGTATCTGGTCGTCACGTATCTATGGATGCTCCTTTTGTAAATGGAGAAGAAAATAGTTTATTGGATGTATTGGTGAATCATGATTCTCCTCGCGCTGATAACTTATTGATGAATGAATCCTTACAAAGAGAAATTGAACGTTCATTATCTACATTAACAGAAAGAGAACGCGATGTTGTAAAATTGTTTTTCGGAATCGGAATCAACCACGGATTAACTTTGGAAGAAATCGGAGCAAAATTCGACTTAACCCGCGAACGTGTTCGTCAGATTAAAGAGAAAGCGATTCGTAGATTACGCCACAACTCCAGAAGCAAATTACTAAAGACATATTTAGGATAAGTAATCCGCTCAAAGGCAATGAAACCACACAGAAATCAGTTGAAAACTAAGAATAAGTTTAACTGATGTTTGTGTGGTTATTTTTTTATTTTTATCGAGCTTTTAATTGTCATTCCGACCGAAACAAGAATCTACTTGTTAATCAACCAGATTTCTCGACTCCGCTCGAAATGACAGTCCAACTAATAAACAAATGAACTAATTAACAAATGAACTAGCATTATGACACTTGAAACAATGGAGCCAACTGAAGGAAAAGCAAAAGTAACCGACGAATCAGAATTGAATGATTGGATCAATCATGAAAAAGCGGCAATCGACCTTATCGGAATCATCGGAAAACTATGGTTTGAGAAATCAATCGAATTGATTCTTTTCAGAAATCAATTAGTCGATAGAAGTGCTAGTGAAATCATGAACTTGCACCACTATGCAAAAAACATTGTTAAAAAAGTTATTACGGTTGAAGATACCTTAGCCATTGCAACACACATTTCTCAAATGGATATTTGTCCATCTCGTTTGGACATTGGAAAACTTGCTTTTGAATGGCAAAAAGAAAGTGCAAAATTTAAAACAGTTGAAGATTTCTTAAAAAATAAATTAGTTGAATTCATCGGCAAAAAACACAACATTACTCCAAAAGATGTTGTATTGTTTGGTTTCGGACGTATTGGCCGTTTAGCGGCTCGTGAATTAATTGCTCAAGCTGGTAAAGGAGAACAATTAAGATTAAAAGCAATTGTTACCCGCGGAAGTAGCGATGCTGATATTATCAAACGTGCAGATCTTTTGCGTACCGATTCAATACATGGAGTTTTTCCTGGAACCATCATTGAAGACTTAGATAAAAAAGCTTTAATCATCAACGGACATACCGTTTATATGATTGATGCAAAAAATCCAGAAGATGTAGATTATACTAAATATGGAATCAACAATGCGTTATTGATTGACAACACTGGTGTTTTTAGAGACAAGGCAGAATTGAGTCGCCACTTACAAGCGAAAGGAATTACAAAAGTTTTATTGACAGCTCCTGCAAAAGATATTCCAAACGTAGTTCACGGAGTAAATCACCAAACCATTGATATTAAAACCGACAACATTCTTTCTGCTGCGTCTTGTACAACTAACGCAATTATGCCTGTTTTACAAGTGGTTCACAATAAATTGGGAATAGCTCGCGGACATATTGAAACGGTTCACTCCTACACCAACGATCAAAACTTGTTGGACAACTATCACAAAAAATACAGAAGAGGTCGCTCTGCTGCATTAAATATGGTAATTACGGAGACGGGTGCTGAAAGTGCTTTGAAAAAAGTATTGCCTGAATTGTCCGGGAAATTTACGGCTAACTCTGTGCGTGTACCAACACCAAATGTTTCGCTTGCAATTTTGAGTATGACCATTGATAAAGAAGTTACGAAAGAAGAAGTAAACGATATCTTGAAAGATGCTGCTTTAAACGGAGCACTCGTTGAACAAATCCAATACATGAATTCAAATGAATTGGTTTCTACAGATGTAATTGGAAATCCTTGCCCTTCGGTATTCGACAGCCAAGCAACAATTGTTGGTCCAGATAAAAAGAACATTGTATTATATGTATGGTATGATAACGAATACGGTTATACTCGTCAAGTAATTCGCTTCAGCAAGTATATTGCAGAAGTTAGACGAATGGTTTATTACTAGTACGAATAACGGATAAAACGAAATTACGAATCTGTGTGTATAAAAAATCCTCTCAGAAATTATCTGAGAGGATTTTTATTTTAAACTTGATATTTTTATTGTTGCTTCACCATTTTTTTCGTCTCAATAATTTTGCCATCCGCTACAAGTGTGTATGTGTAAATGCCATTTGACAAATCACTAGCAAATACATTCAATTGTCCTTTTCCTCTCTCATTCAAATCAACCGATTGAATTAATTTACCTTGTGCATTGTAAAATAAAATTTGAGCTTTACTTATATTGTCTGGTAAAAAATAATTAATAGTTGTTTGTTCAGCAAATGGATTTGGAACGTTTTGCTCTAAAACTATTGACTGACCATCTTTTAAATCAACAGTTGTTTGAGTAGTTGATTGTGATTGACCTCCGTTTTGTTGCATTGAATGGCTATTACAACATGAATTGATGAGTGTTGCAAGTGCGTCTATCTGAGATTGCAATGATGTGTTTATCGAATCTTGAACATTGTTTTCAGTTTTCAAGCTATCAATTGTTTTCCCTTGCTCTTGAATACCTTTCATTAAAATAGCAGTAAATGCTTGGTAGTTTAATGTTTTGTAAGTTAAAGCAGGTATTACAACAGCGCCTATTGTATCTAGAACTGCCGGATGAACAATTTCTGTAACTAATTCAGGCAAAATTGTTTCAACCTCTTGAGCGATAAACCCATACTGTTTTCTGCCACTCAAACCCATTTGAGGAAAATCCGCAGTTTTGAATTCATAAGTTTTTGGATTCAGTTGGTTAATAATACTCATTGCATCCTGAATACTATCGATATTTTGTTTTAGAATAATATCAGAAGAAAAATTATCTGTACCTGTTCTAACAACATCGCCATTAAAATAACCGGCAAAATTAATTCCTGTAGGTGGTGTTGTGCCTGAAGCCGGCAAAGCTTCTGCCCAAATCCCATAATTATTTATTGTTGAACCACCCGCAATAAAATATCCGCCATAGTTAGTGCCTGCTGTACCCAAAGCTTCTCCTCTTACTGCAAAATTGGAGCCCGTAGAATTATTCGCAATTGCATGAACACCCATATTTTGGTTATTTATACCTGTTGCCTGAAATAAACCTCCTTTAGCTATTTTAGCTGCTTGGGTAAAGTAATTCGCTGTGCCTCTTACGCCAATAGTGTTGTCTGCATCTCTAGCTATAAAATCACCCCCGATATTTGTATGCAGGAAATTTATTGGCTGTACGCCATTAGTCATGCCAAACACAGCACGATAAGTTCTTGGAGGTGTAGAAGTGGAAACATCACTATTAATAGAGCTTGTAGCAGTAGTGTTGATTGCGACAGAACCCACATTTTCCAACACACTAAATTTCGCTGGCATTGAAACACCACAAGCATAACCAATTCCAACTACATCTTGATTTGGAATTAAAGCTGCTGGATCAAACGGTATTGCTTGTCCTGAAAAACGATAATTAAATGTATTTAACGGAATTTCATAATCTGTTCCAACAATTGGATTTGGAGTGGCTGTACAATAATTACCAATGCCGCTTCCTGCTGTTGCTGGAACATAAATAACATCTCCGTCAGCATCTACCGACAAAACACCTGATCCTGGATTAGCAAGCGTTGGAGATGTTGTATTTAAATTTGTAAAACGTAAACCACTACTTCCACCAACCGTTGTAGTTGCTTCCGAAGAATTTACTTCCAAAGTTTGTGTTGGATTGATACTTCCGCCAAAATATAAATTAGTTGTTGGATCTCCTCCAATTCCGGTCCAAATATGTGCATTAGTTATTGCCACATTTGTTGAGGGAGTCATTCTCATTGCTTCAACTCCGTTTATTCCATTTGATGGAGGAAGACCAGGAGTTCCAACAGTAGCAGATGTAAAAATAAATCGCATATTATCTGGCCCAATTGGAAAAGGACCTGCAGGACCTGCATTGTCTCCCCAGTTGATTACTGCATCATATCTGTCGATTGGAAAAGAACCTGGTTCTTGTTTTAAACCAACGTACATATTGTCGGTTCCATTTGCTGTAAATGTTCCAACATCCATCCAAGGTCTCCATCCATCATTTGTTGCGCCTGTATTGTAACCTAGGTGCATTAAACTTAATGGACGAGTTACAGGGCTTGTTGGATTGTGACTAATTGAAACGCGAGTTAAATTTCCTGGTAAACCACCCGGATTAAAAAGGACACCATTGTTTAGTGCTCCTATTTGCATGATGCGTATACGCTCACCGTTATTGGCATACAAAGTCAACCGATCATTTTCCTGCTGATTAATTTGGGCTTCTCTGTTGACCGCTGTTGTAGGCGCATAACCTACTTTTAAACCATCAGTTGCGGTTTGGCCCGTTCCATTTTCGTTGGTAATCTGCATGAAAACAGGCTTGTTCAAATCCAAACTCATGTGCAACAAGTTTTGTGGACGAACATAAGGCACTCCTACTGGTCCAAAAGTATTTCCGAGCCCCATTTCTCCTGTTGGAGTAAATCTTGCAATATGCCGACCGTCCAAGTCGTTTTCATCACTAAAATTGGTGCTTACCACACTACTGGCTCCCGTTCCTATGAAACGGAAAGCAAAATCGTCAGGGCCAAAAGGAGAGCTGTTATTATCGCTCCACGAAACAACCATTTCAGATTGTTCTGCAACAGTTGGTAAGGTTCTTACTCCGAAATACATCAAGTCGGTATTTCCCGTAAAGGTAATACCCGTTTTCATCCAAGGGCGATAACCAAATTCCTGAGTAAAGTTAGCAGCAGGATTTTGCGCTCCATTCAAATGCAACATAGAAAATGCACCCTTATTATTGTAAATTGTACCGCCACCGAACTGTGTAGGAGTATTCTCCCCTATTAACAAATAACCACTAGTGTTTACTACAGGAAATGTATAACCATTGATTGGGTACTGTGT
>CAYWAV010000011.1:0-15119 GCA_964456225.1 uncultured Chitinophaga sp.
GTATGCCAATAAAACAGGATTCTATGTGGTTTTCCGCCTGCAAAACGAGAACCATATACAACATCTGCCACACCTTCTACAATTGGTTTTAAAAGAATATTGTATTCTTGTGGATCGTACTCCAAATCTGCATCCTGAATGATCAAACACTCTCCTGTTGCCAAAGAAATTCCTTTATGCAAAGCGGCTCCTTTCCCTTGGTTGTATTCCTGATTGAACAAACGAATGTTGTGCTCGCTGTGTTCTGAAATGTATTTTTCTATCGTTTCTTTTGTCGCGTCTTTCGAACAATCGTTCACAATAATAATTTCCTTTTGAATATCATTCATAAGCTTCACCGCAATCACTTTATTTAAAATATGGTGAATGGTTGCTGCCTCGTTATAAGCAGGAATAATGATTGATAGTTTATTTACTTGCATTTGTGGTTTAAATAATTGTTAAGCAATTTACTTTTACTTCTCAAGTTTCTCGACTCCGCTCGAAATGACGTTGCGCGTGTCACTTCGAGCGGAGTCGAGAAGGCGCGAAATCCTACTAATTCTCCTCCACAAAATCTACTTTTACATCATCCATAAAAACTCGTGTTTTGGCTGGATTCCAAAGATATATTTTTAAAACATACTTTTCGTCTTTTATTACAGGAAGATCAACTGCTCCGGAAACTTTTTCCCACTTGTCATCTCGTATCGAATCCTGTTTTATTTCTTTCAGCAAGCCCCAGAAAAATGGCTTTCCATCCGGTTTTGTGATGGTAACTACCAGCTTTGCATTTGCCGGAAGCTGATCAACATATTTCCAGAAAGAGGCTTTGAGAACAACCCCTTTCTTATTGTAAATATAATCAAGATTTGTCACTGTAAGGCTGGAACTGAATTCAATCACACTGTCCACCATTGCAACATACAAAGCCGAGTGAGCTCCGCAATGAGGCTGAACAATGTTGTTATTGTCCCATACGGGCTGCAGATTGTCGAAGCCGGTCGCAAAGCTTTTTAAAACTGTTCCTTTAGTTTGATCAAACAATTCTTCGGGTTCTCTCACTCTGAAAGCTGTTGTTATTGCTGCATTTCCTATTGTTGCAGAATAAACCGCTCTTCTGAACGCGTATTCTTCTTCTCTGTGCCATCTGTAATCGGCAATAAAATAATCTGCTATTTCAATCGTGTCCACATAATCCAATCGCGCTCTTTGTTCTTTTGTTAAAATTCTCTGGTTTAATTTGCCGGGCATGTTTTCGGCAAACACTTTTATAATTTTTGCGCTGTCGTTTGCCAATATTTTTTCCAACACTTCTTTGTTTCCAACACCCCAATAATCAAATTCAAAATTGTTTTTTATTTTTTCCATGTCTGTTCCTAAACAAGAATTAAAATAAAGGTTTTGGTAAGGGTGTATTTTAATCATCTTATAAACAACGCCAGCAAACGATACAAACAACATTAAATTTAATGCATACAGCACAACAATTCGTTTTTCAAAAATCTTTCTTAGTGCTTGCCATCCAAAAAGTGCAATTAAAATAAATCCTCCATTCATAAAATACAAGTGGCGGCCTGTATCAAACGATCTGCTTTTAAATACAACAATGGCTATCAATGGAAATAAAAACCAGATAAGGGCAATCGTTTCATACTTTTTATTTGCTAGAAACAAAAACGGGTTTTTTATTCCAGCCCACAGCAAGGTAATTGTTCCAACTAAAAACAATACAGAATAAATAATGGGCTTGGAAATAAATATCCAGAAAGGGACATAATGTCTTGGAAGTTCTGATGCGTTTTGTTGTATTCCAAAATAAAGCACTTCTCCATCCCAGGGATAAGAACTATTTTCTTTTAAGGCTTCGATAAAATGGTAAATCGGGTCGAGCCACAACACTGGCCAAAACAGAATAACGAATGGAATAAGTGCAATAAAATAAAATAGAAAAGATAAAGTGTTGGAACGAAATTTCGTTTTACTCTTAACTGCTTTTATGCTTGCTATTAAAAAAAGAAACCCAGAAATAGCAGGAAGTAAAATTCCGATTATTCGGATATCAATGGTAATAGCTGAAATTATAGCATAAATAAAAGCTCGTTTGTAATTCGGTTTTTCATGAAAACAAAGGAGAGCATAAGTGTTTATCGTAAAAAAGGATAAAAAAACAGCGTCCTTGGAATTGTAAAATGCATGCGCAAAAATGTGTGGACTCAACATATACATCAAAACGCCAACAAAAGCGATTCTCCAGTTGAGAAATATTTTTTTTGCTACTAAATAAAAAAAGATGGAGGAAATAAAGAATGCAATAAAGATGGCCAAGTGGCGCATTAAAAAAATGTCTCTCCAATCGGTTATATTAAACGTCTTTTCTATTCCAATAAGCAGCAGCTCAAATGCCGGACCGTGGTATTTGTCTATTCCATTTAAAAGAGTTGCTGTATCGTTGTGAAAAATGAAGTTGAAGTTTGCTTGCCCATTGTCGAACCACTGTGCGTATTCATCCCAGGACATTCCGTAATCTTTATAAACACTTAGGCCAACATAGAAAAATAAAAAAAAGAATAGAAAAACAATTTTTCGATTGTTTTTTTCTATCGCTTCGTTTAATTTTTTTAGTGTTATCATTTTATAAAATCAATTCTTTATGGCTCACTCAACCACTTAAGTTCCATTTTTTTTACAGAAAGTGAATGTTTGTTTTGATTCCAAATATATGCTTTCAGCTCGTCTCCCGCCTTTGCTTCTTCCGGCACTAAACTGGTATAACTGATATCAATCCACTCGTTTGAGTTTTTAACAAAATCCTTAACATAGGCCCGTTTCCAAAGATAAGCTCCGTCTTTGTTCTCAAAAGAAATAATCATAATCAAATCGCAAGTTGCTGCATCTGGTGATGAAACAGTCGCTTTAAAAACAACTTGTGCTATCCTGTTGGGTTTAATGCTATCGTTAATTATATAACTAAACCCTTGAGCATACTCTGTTTTTTCGTCAATTGTATAAACTCCTTGTTTTGTTTTTACAAAATCGTGCTCTTGTAAAAAACATACTTTGGTGAGATTCGGAGGCGTTTTTGGTTTTCCAAAGATATTTCCTGTAATTGGGTAGGTATTAAGCACCACCATGGAATCGGCATTGGCAGAGGTAAATTCTTCTTGTTCAAGATATAAATAATCAAATAAAAAATTTGCTGAAGCATTTCTTTCAACTGTGTTTATCCAATTTAAATTATCAACCGCTCTGTAATAATTAATCGGTTGATCAAAAGAAAGCGGAATACAAATATCGATGCTGGTTTTTTCTTTGGGTATTTCTACTACCTTTTTTAAATCAGATAGCATTTGTTTCACATCGGCATTTGATTTCCATTCCAACACATAATTTAAATTAAAGGCCCAGACAAAATGAGTAAGCACAAACAGGTTTATCACTAAAGACAAAAAGACTACTCTTGTGTTTTGTTTTGCCAGTTCATTTATAAAAAACACCAACAAGAGATTAAACAAAACAACAAAGAACATTGCTGTTCTATCGATTAACAATAGTGTACCTAAAAAGTGATGCTGCACAAGTGTTGAGAGGGCACAAAACAAGATCAAAAAAAGCAATGCCCCTATAAACAAAAGCGAAGAAGATGTTTGTTTTTTAACACTTTTGTAAACAATAAAAACAATTGCCGCTGCAATAATCAAAAACAAAAAACCTTTTGCTGCTTGCTGAAAAATGTGTGGATAAGGAAGTCCGTAAAAACAGCGGTCTGTTATGGTAGAAATCGTATCAGTCCAAAATCCGTTTTTCCCACCATAAAACAAAGCCTTTGCTTCTTTTAGTTTCATCGCTATGGGAACAAGAAACCATAAGGATAAAAAAACGATTACAGAGGCTCCCGCAATTGCAGCCAATTCTTGATTTGCACTTTTTCCTTTGCCTGCCCACCTGCTAGGCCGGTGCTTCAAAAAATTATATCCTGCTACAATTAAAATAATTCCAAACAAAACAATGAAATAATTTAGCAGAACAAAATTTGCCAATGTAGCCAATGCACCAGCAATGGAGCAATAGATGGCATACTTGGCTTTAAATTCCTTTGAAAAATACGTGTACAAATAATAAAGACTAGCCATCATCAAACCCAACGAAAGTGCATATCCACGGGATAAGGAAAAGAAATCAAGAATATAGGGATTTAGATTAATAATTAGAAACGAAGCCAGAACCAACCATTTGTTTTCAAAATTTCTGATTAGCTTATAGGAGAAAAACAGAAAGAGAAGATGTGCTATCAATGCAGGCAATCGCAATACAAATTCACTAACCCCAAACCACTTCACAAAATAAATACTCATCCAGGTATTTAAAAAATGATTGTTGGCGTGCATCTGTTCGTACTTGGCCGGAATAAAAATTTCGTGTCTGGTAAACTCCAAATAGGAAAATGATTCATCCCAGGTTATTGACAAAACAGCTGCTCTGTAGGCGGTGTATGCAAACAGGAGTGAAGCAATTCCAAAAATTATTTTATGGATGTCTTTGTTCATTTGTTTTTCTTTTAAACAACTGCAATCTTTTTCGTGGCGATTCATAAACTAAATCAAATTGAGCCGCTAGCACTTTGGATGTTTCTATTGAACACGAGTCGTTTTTGTCGTCACTAAAACACCAGCGGCTTACATAATCTATTCTATGTTTTGTTACGCGTTCGTAATTTGCAATGTCTGTGCAGGGTGGATTTTTGTCGCCATAGTGTTTCATCAAATCATACACCGATTCTCCTTTTTTCCACAGGAGAGGAAAGTGTGGTTTTGTTGCTTCGTAATTATCAAGATTTACAATTGCTTTTTCTGTAGATACGTAGCTGCCATAATTTATATGAATCCAATTATCAGAATAATTTAGCGGTAACAATACCGTGTTTTCTTCCATCATAAATTCAGCGCTGGTTGCTTCTGTCGCATCGGAACTTAATGTTTTTGTTTCGTTGTTGTGATAATTCATAAACAGGGTGTGCGTTACAACAATGGCGAGCACAGGAATAAAAAGTTGTATTGGTGGCAAGGAAGATGCAGCAATCCAAATAACAAGAATTAGAAGAAAAAACAACGCTAAACGAATGGAGATAAATCCTCCTGAAGAAAGCCAGTCGGGAGAAACAAAATAGATCACCAACGCAAGTAATGATAGGCCGAACCAAAACCAGCTATGTTTAGCCACTTCTTCTTTCCTTTTTCTAATGTTGTTTACGATTACTAAAATCACCAAAAGACAAAGAGAATAAAATATCGTTTTTACAAATCCTATTTCTTTTTCTTTGTTGAGCGTAATGATTGGTCCCAACTCTAAAATCTGCTCCGTAAGTTTCTCATTCGTTAAATAACGTGGTGGCTCGTGTTCAAACTTATTGTTGTTCATCAGAAAGGATAAAAACAAAAGCATTCCAGGTAAAAAAATAATTATCGGCTGAAGAAACTGTTTTAGTCCTAGCCCCTCTTTCCTTTTTTCTATTAATTGCTTAACAATAACAAAAAACAAAATGAAGCCGAGCAATAAAAAATTAAAAACATGTGTGAAATAAAGTAGCGTAATCAAAGCGGTTAATCCAATGGTTGGTTTAATGTTTAGATTGTTTTTGTTTTTATACCACAAGCCCAAACACCAAAAAATGATTGGAATTCCAATGCAGAAATTAAAAAAACCAATGCAGAAAGGGAAAGAATAAACAAGCGGGAAAATGAGATACGATGCCGTTTTCCAAGAACCTTCAGCGTCCACCATCCCCGCTTGTGCGGCCGGCAGGTTTTTAATAAGATAGCGAAACGAGTATGGAAGCGCAATGACATAAAAAATTAAAATGCTTTTTTCTACCAAATAAGATGGAAGAAACAATCCTACTAAAGCAAACCAAACATGGTTTACTAAATTTGAATTGAGATTTTGGTTAAAATCAAAAAACTGCAACAGATTGGTATTGCCTTCAAACCAAATATGCCTTAATAAATTAGCATTGTGTAAGTGTGCTGGGCCATCAATGGTTGGGAAATATTTGCTGGAAAGAATAGGAACAAGGGAAACAATAACAATAATCAAAAAGAAATACTTTTCATATTTCCACAAAGAATATTGTTTTTTCATTTTTGTTTTTTGTTTGACCTTTTCAATCTGCTAAACACTTCGACTCCGCTCCGTGTGACATTTCGAACGTCAGTCTGAACGCGACTGAAAAGAGTGTCATCCCGAGCGGAGTAGAAGGACGAAGACTTGCTTATTTATTGCTCATATTAATCAATAATCATTTCTGGAATTTCTCCTTCAACAATTAATCTGCCTTGAGTTGCTTTTATTATTTCTTCCACGGAAACACCGGGAGCGCGTTCTAACAATTTAAATCCTTGAGGAGTAACATCTAGCACCGCCAGCTCCGTAACAATCTTTTTAACGCACTGAACGCCTGTTAGTGGCAATTCGCATTTTGTTAACAGTTTTGATTCGCCTGCTTTGTTTACATGCTGCATGGCAACAATAATATTTTTTGCAGAAGCAACTAAATCCATTGCGCCACCCATTCCTTTTACCATTTTACCTGGAATTTTCCAGTTGGCGATATCTCCATTGTCGGCAACTTCCATTGCTCCTAAAATAGTTAGGTCCACTTTACGAGAACGTATCATTCCAAAACTCATAGCCGAATCAAAAAATGCAGACCCTGGAACAGTGGTAATTGTTTGTTTTCCGGCATTGATTAAATCTGCATCTTCTTCTCCTTCAAATGGGAATGGACCCATTCCTAAAAGGCCGTTTTCCGACTGTAGAACAACGTTCATTCCTTGTGGAATGTAATTGGCTACAAGAGTTGGAATTCCGATTCCTAAATTCACGTAATAGCCGTCTTTTATTTCTTTTGCGATTCTTTTCGCGATACCGATTTTGTCAAGCATATTCTCTGTTTGTTGTTGTCGTTGCGAACGAAGTGAAGCAATCTCTCTTTCGTTATGGAACGGATTGCTTCGTGCCTCGCAATGACGTTGTAAATTATCGTTTCCGTACTGTTCTTTGTTCAATTCGTTTTTCATAATTCGCTCCTTGGAAAATGCGATGCACATAAATTCCCGGTGTATGAATTTGATCTGGTTCTAGCGCGCCTGCAGGAACTAGTTCCTCCACCTCTGCAATGGTAATTTTTCCTGCCATCGCCATCATTGGATTAAAATTTCTTGCCGTTTCTCTAAAAATTAAATTTCCTTGCGAATCGCCTTTCCATGCTTTTACAATTGCAAAATCTGCATCAAATGCCATCTCCATTAAAAATTCTTTTTCAACTCCTTCTACTAAAAATTTGCGAGATTCCTTTCCGATTGCTACTTCTGTTCCAACCCCTGCCGGAGTGAAAATAGCCGGCATTCCGTATCCTGCAGCCAAACATCTTGTTGCCAATGTTCCTTGTGGAATTAATTCTACTTCTAGTTCTCCACTCAATAATTGTCTTTCAAATTCTGCATTTTCTCCCACGTAAGATGAAATCATTTTTTTTACTTGACGCGTTTTTAACATCAAGCCAATTCCAAAATCATCTACACCTGCATTGTTGGAAATACAGGTTAATCCTTTCACACCTTTTTTTACAAGTGCTGTAATACAATTTTCTGGAATTCCGCACAAGCCAAATCCACCTAGCATTAGCGTGGCATTGTCGAAAACATCTTTGATTGCCTCTTCGGCATTTTTAACTGTTTTATTCATAGTACAAATAACTAATCTTTACTTTTTATTACTCTCTCGATAACATTCGAAATCTTGCTACAACACGGGGTCTCACAATTGTAAATCCCTTATTCGAATCCCGGCCCATCGGTATTAAACTGATCCTCTTCTGCTTCCAATTCTTTGTTGTATTTACTACAGTCCATTTCAATATCAATTTTTTTGGATGGTTTTTCGAAATCTCCCTGCGTTAGTTTTATCGATTTATCTGCATACACTTTTTGCATAAACTTTGCCCATATTGGCAAAGCCATTTCTGCTCCTTGTCCGTACAATGTATTGTCAAAATGTACTGCACGGTCTTCTGCTCCAGTCCAACACCCAGAAACTAAATCAGGCGTAATTCCCATAAACCAACCATCGGAATTGTTTTGTGTTGTTCCTGTTTTTCCTGCTATCGGCATATTTAATTTAAAGCGATAACGGATGCGAGAGCCGGTTCCGATTTGTACAACTCCTTTCATCAACTGAATCATCACGTATGCTTTTTCTTCGTTCATCACCTCTTCGGTACGCGGAACAAAATCTGCAATAATTTTTCCGTTTTTATCTTCGATGCGTGTTACAAAAGTTGGCTCAATCCAGGTCCCTTTATTTGCAAATGTTGCGTTTGCTCCTACCATTTCGAAAACAGAAATTTCCGGTGTTCCCAAGCAAATTGCCGGAACAGCTTCTATTGGAGCCACAACGCCCATTCTTCTGCACAGATCAACCGTTGCTTGCGGACCAAACTGTTTCATTAAGTAAGCGGTGATATAGTTTACAGAATTCGCGAGAGCTTGTTGAAGCGTCATCATTTTACCATTCTGTTTTGTGTCCGAATTGTGTGGTGTCCAATCTTTTCCATCATACGTAATTGTTGTTGGAACATTTGGCAAACGATAGCAGGGAGAATATCCCTCTTGAATTGCTAAAGCATAAACAAAGGGCTTGAATGTTGAACCAACTTGTCGCGCATGCCCAATTTGAACGTGATCGTATTGAAAAAACTTATGGTTGATTCCACCTACCCATGCTTTGATATAACCTGTTTGTGGCTCTATCGACATTAAACCGCTTTGCAAAAATGCTTTGTAATAGCGAATAGAATCTTTCGGAGACATGAGCGTATCTTTCGCGCCTTTCCAAGTAAAAACAGTCATCTCAACCTTTTTTTCGAAGTTTTTAATGATGTCTTCTTCGCTCATTCCCCCCTTTTTCAAAACGCGATAACGTTCAGAACGCTTCATCCCTTGTTTTAAAATGCTTGCAATTTCTTCTTTGTTTACATTCCATGCAAAAGGTGCATTTTTCTTTTTTGCTAATTCTTTTTCAAATTGCGCTTGCAACACAGGTAAATGTTCTTGCACTGCTTCTTCAGCATAGCGCTGCATTCGCGAATCGATTGTTGTATAAATTTTTAATCCATCGCGGTACACATCGTATTTTGTGCCATCCGGTTTGCGATTTTTTTCACACCATTTTTTCAAAAAAACATCCCGCAAATATTCTCGGAAATACGGAGCCAACCCTTCGTTATGATCTTCTGGATGAAAACTTAATTTCAAAGGAATTTTCTGTAAAGAGTCGGATTGTGTTTTTGTTAGAAAACCATATTTTTCCATCTGCTGAAGCACCGTGTTTCTTCTGCCTTCTGCTCTCTCGTGAAAACGATTTGGATTAAAGTGCGCAGGGTTTTTGGCCATTCCTACAAGCGTTGCTGCCTGCTCAATCCTCAAGGAATCGGGTGTTGTATTAAAATAAATTTGTGCGGCCGACTTTATTCCTACTGCATTGTTTACATAATCGAACTTGTTTAAATACATGGCAATGATTTCCTGCTTGGTGTATTCTCTTTCTAGCTTCACAGCAATAATCCACTCTTTGAATTTACGAAGTACCAATTCCACTTTGCTTAAATCCTCCCGAGGAAAAAGCATTTTTGCCAACTGTTGTGAAAGTGTGCTTCCACCTCCACTAGCAGAGCTCCCTGTTAACGCGCCATACACTGCACGCAACAGCGCACGCAAGTCAATTCCCGAATGGTCAAAAAATCGCGCATCTTCTGTAGCGATCAATGCGTTTACAACATGCGGAGAAATCTCTTGGAATTTTACATTTGTTCGGTTTTCTGCATAAAATTTTCCAAGCACCTTCATGTCGCTTGAATAAACTTCTGTTGCTAAAAATGTTTTCGGGTTTTGAAGTTCTTCTGTGTTTGGCAAATCGCTAAACATTCGTATGCACAATACGAGAACAAACACCGCCAAAATTGGTCCTCCAAAAATCAACCAAAACCAAAGGATGAATTTTTTATTGTTTTTGTTTTTTGCTTTTTCTGCTGACATTGTTTTAAAAATTCTTTTTTCGCTTCGTTATTTACATCCTGTAGACACATCCCTGGCCCCTCTCTAGAGGGGAATGGATTAGACTTTCCCGTTAACTTCTTCACACAAATTATGCTTGTGTGTCACTTCGAGCGGAGTCGAGAAGCGTAACCTATTCCGCTTTCTCAATTCGCAATCCAACATCTAAAATCAAAGGAACCGATTCTGGTCGCATTCCTTGTTGAATTTCAAAACGATAAATTCCCGCTTGAGGAAAACGTACATTTCGTTTGAATGGTATTTGATTATCGTATAAATCTCCCACTCCTGTTCCTAACCATTTTCCTTTTTCATCTGCCAAAACACATTCTAATGTGTCATTGGAAAACTTTCCATTCGGAAAAACGGTTTTGATAAATAGAAATATATTTCCGTAAGGATAGCCTTCTGCATTACGAACGTTTACGTAAAAATGCGCTGCTGTTGCGGGATCTTTAATGTCTACATCAAATTTTACAACATTTTTTTTGTCCCAACCGCTTTCGGGTATTTCTTGGTTTTGCTCAAAAACACGGTTGTTGTCGCAAGATGAAAAAAACAAAACACACAACACCAGAAGCGCTGAAGAAAATTGAATTTGTTTTGTTTTTGTTTGCTTTGTCATTCTTAAAAATGTTTCTCTAATCACCTGCTATTCCGCTGGAGGTAGCGTAGTGTCGTTTGGTTTGTTATTATTTGGTCGGTTAGGCGGACGATTGTTTGGTCGGTTATTGTTCGGACGCGGACGATTATTGTTTGCGTTCGGATTTGGTTTGTTTTGATTCGGGTTCGGTTTGTTTTGGTTCGGACCATTGTTATCATTTCGAGCTTGTCGAGAAATCCCTGCCGGTTTGTTTTGATTCGGATTTCCGCTCGGTTTATTTTGGTTATTTCCTTCGCCCTTTCGCTTGTTTTTGCTTTTCGCTTTTTTGCTTTTATCGAAACGCGTTAAGCTGTCTTGTCCAACTACATTTTCATAATCTGGAGCTTTCTCTATAAATTTCGCTGCTGCCACTTTGATTAATAGGTCTGCAGGTTTAACGCTGTTTTTATTCATCTCCATAATTTCTTTCACACGATCAACAGGAAGCGGAATAAAATTATCGGGCTCATGTGTGTAAGAGAAAAACATGGTGCGTCTGAAAATATCTGTCTTCTGATGAAACGCTCTTCCTAATTCTGTTTCTAATTTCACATTGTTTACTTCTGGGAAATCTTGAAGTGCATCCATGTAACTATCCAATTCATAATTCAAACAGCATTTTAATTTTCCGCACTGCCCTGCAAGTTTCAAAGGATTTAACGAAAGTTGTTGGTAGCGAGCGGCACTTGTTGATACGGAACGGAAATCGGTTAACCAAGTAGAACAACACAGCTCTCTTCCACAAGATCCAATTGCGCCTAATCTTCCGGCTTCTTGTCGTGCACCAATTTGACGCATTTCAATACGAACTTTAAATTCGTCTGCCAACACTTTTATCAATTCACGAAAATCTACACGGTCCTCTGCTGTATAATAAAAAATTGCTTTTGTTCTATCGCCTTGATATTCCACATCGCTTATCTTCATCTGCAAATTCAGCTTCACCGCACATGTTCTGGCGCGATACATCGTTTCGTGTTCAAGGCCTTGAGCTTCTTGCCATTTTTCAATGTCTGCTTGTTTTGCTTTACGATAAACTTTTTTTATTTCTTCGGAATCGGATTTTACGTTGCGTTTTTTCATTTGCAAACGAACCAGTTCTCCAGAAATAGAAACTACACCAATATCGTGACCGCCCGTTGCTTCAACAGCAACAACGTCTCCAACATGCAGTTGTAAGTTATTTACGTTTTTATAAAATCCTTTTCTGCTGTTTTTAAATCGCAACTCCACGATGTCGCATGGCGCTTGACCACTTGGCAACTCCATGTTTGCAAGCCAATCGAATACGTTTAGTTTATTGCATCCGCCAGCTCCACACGATCCATTATTTTTACACCCTCCCGGTAAGCCATTGCTTGCTGTGCTGCAGCCTCTACCTGTTGAACATCCACTACATCCCATATTTTTTGTTTCTATGTCTTTTTTCGCTAAGCGAAAAGAATGGTTAAAATAAATCTTAGGGCTCCTTGCCTTAAGCTTTTAATACTGGTTTCGGCACATCCAACAGCTCGTTGAACTTAAACGCCAAATCCATAAATAAAATTTTTGCACTGGCATTCCGCTCCATGTGATAGTGCGCTTTGTTTAATTCTTCTATAAATCTTTCGATGTTGGCTCCGTGAATAAATGGAGAGAATTTTTTTACAAACTCTTGCTCATCTGCACTTAATCTTACCAAACTATCGTCCCCATAATTCATCATCGCACTTTCGCGCATGATGTGTAAAGCATAATTTAAAAATGTTTTTTGGCGCTCTCTTCCTGCCGAACTCACCTCGTCTATCCAAGAGATCACTGCTTTCGGATCAAACTTTAAACTTGCACGCATCAACTTCTGAAAGCTTGCTAAATTTTGTCCGGCATTTTCATTTGCACTCACCAAACTTAATGCTTCTGCATAGCTTCCTTCTGCTAAGTGTGCTGTTTTTTCTGCCGCATCAGCCGTTTGTCCATGAATGGAAACAAGCGCTTCCATCAAATCGGCATCGCTTATCTTGTTGATTTTTATGAGTTGTGTTCTCGACACAATTGTGCGTAACAACTGGTCTTCGTTTTCACAAACCAACAAAAACAAGGTTTTGTCTGGCGGTTCTTCCAAAATTTTCAACAGCTTGTTTGCTGCTGCTGGATTCATCTTCTCCGCTTGCCAGATAATCATGATTTTATATTCCGACTCGTAAGTGGTTAGGCTCAGCTTTCTCAAAATCTCTCCGCTTTCTTCGACACCAATAATTGCTTGTTTGTTTTCTGCAGATAACTGCTCAAACCAACTAAACAATGTAATGTAAGGATTATCCAGAAACGCTTCTCTCCATTGAACCGCAACATCTGTACTCGATTTCACCTCTTTGGAAAGTGCTACCGGGTAAACAAAATGTAAATCGGGATGAACCAACTTGTTGTATTTTATGCAGGACGAACATGTTCCACAAGAATCCTCGTCCGTTTTGCTTTTACAGGAAATGTATTGTGCATACGCCAATGCCATAGGCAGACTGCCAGAACCTTGCGGACCCAGAAACAGTTGAGCATGACTAATCCGCCCTTCCTTAAAAGAGCGAACAAGCCTGTCTTTTGTTGCTTGCTGACCTATGATTTCTTTGAATAGCATTGTTTTTTAACGCTTTCAAAGATAATAAATCATTTCAACAAAAAACGGGTTTTTGTGAATTTTTGAACATCGGAATGTGTCTAAGTTTAAGTTGATTATTGCAAAACAATTTTCTGGGTTTTGCTGATTTTATTGCCCGAGTTGGCTTTTAGGAAATAAACCCCTTTTGGTTGTTCAGATAAGTCTATCGTAAATTCAAAAGGGGCTTGTTCAGATTTATAAACTCTCTTGCCTAAAACATCAAAAATTTCGATTTGTGTTTTTTCAGAAAAGGCTGTTTTTAGGTTTATTATTCCTTTTGTGGGATTTGGAAAAATGGAAATTGGTGTTTCGTCTGAGTATTCATAAAGGCCCACTGGACTTGGAAGCACGCACGAGGCAATCCACCCGTTTGAATAAACAGTTGCGCCACTGTCTACATAGCAAACCAAATTATCCGACCACTCAAACGGATCTATTAGCATTTCCAATAAGCCGAACGTGCTTCCAATTCCTTCTATAATCGAAACATAATCTGGGTATCCTGCAGTAGAGGAAACATGAAATTGCTTATGAAACATTGTTCCCACCATAACGGAATCAATCGCAGAAACAAAATTGCTTCCCAAAAAGTAAGAGCTGTTATTATAAGAATATGCCAAGGTGTCCCCAACACTTAAGTTAAAATCATACAATAGTATTTCAAAAGAAGAAATAGCTGTGTCCGATAAAAAATAAATGTGTTTGAATCCGTCTTCTCTTATTCCACCAACATACTGGTTTGTGTCTGTCATATAGGGCCCTGCATAAATAGCCCACGGACCGCCCGTTGATTGATAATGTGATTCTAGAATTGTTTTATAAACCTTATGATATATGTTGCCAGAAATTAAAGTGTCGCCATTAAGAAAATAAGAATAATCTTGTTGGTCCATCCAAGGAAAATCCCATTGCTGGCTTAATTGTCTCCAAACCGCACTGTCCGTTGGAAACGGCTGATAGAGTTGAGCAACATTTATTTTTGCAAAACAAACAAATACTAAAAGTATTGTTATTCGCTTCATTGGGAGGTTTTTATGTATGCCAAATTTAATGAAATTTCGTATTAAATCAAAATCATTTTTTCGTTTGAAGAGAAAAGTTATTTTTGCACCACAAAACAAAATCTCTATCCCATGAAAACGGTCGACAATTATAATTTCGCAGGACAAAAAGCATTGATTCGTGTTGATTTTAACGTTCCACTAGATGCTCAATATAACATCACAGACGATACTCGTATTCGTGCAGCGTTGCCAACCATCAATAAGGTTTTGAAAGATGGCGGATCCGTTATTTTAATGTCGCACTTGGGTCGTCCGAAAGAAGGTCCTGCCGAAAAATTTTCTTTAAAACATGTTGTAAATCATTTAAGCAAACTCCTGAATCGTCCTGTTGCATTTGCTTCCGACTGCATTGGAGATGTTGCCAAGAATGCTTCTTCTGCTTTAAAGCCGGGAGAAATATTGCTCTTAGAAAATCTTCGTTTTTATAAACAAGAAGAAAAAGGTGATGTTGATTTCGCAAAACAACTTTCGGAGCTAGGAACGTTTTATGTAAACGATGCGTTCGGAACAGCACACAGAGCGCATGCCTCAACAGCTGTAATCGCACAATTTTTTCCAAACAATAAATGTTTCGGATATGTAATGAGTGGAGAAATTGCAAGCGTGAACAACGTGTTAAATAGTGCCGAAAAACCTTTTACGGCAATTATGGGTGGAGCAAAAGTGTCCGACAAAATTTTAATTTTAGA
>CAYWAV010000011.1:15219-40094 GCA_964456225.1 uncultured Chitinophaga sp.
GAGGCGATTGTGGCAGCAACTAAAAAAGGTGCTTTCTCATTAATTGGTGGTGGCGATTCGGTTGCTGCCATAAATAAATATAAGTTCGCAAACGATGTTTCGTATGTTTCAACCGGTGGTGGAGCGTTATTGGAATACATTGAAAGCGGTAGTTTACCAGGTATTGAAGCTATAGAAAAATAAAATTCCGGAGTCACGCCCTTCTCCTTAAACAAGGAGAAGGGCCGGGAATGAGGTCTACTCTATCGGCTCATAAAGCCCATAAACAATCGGATTGCTTTCAATCACTTCTACTTTAAAGTTTCTTACTAGCGCTGCTTTTTTATCCCGATTCCACACATAAATTTTAATCGTTGCATTGGGGTGTTTTTCCAAATCCATTCCCGAAAACAAATGTGAAACGTATATGGAATTAAAAAACAAGTCTTTCGTTTTGTATTCATCATGCCCAGAACCTCGCCATAACAAGGATTTTCCCTCGTCTTCTATGGCTACAACAATTGTTGGGTTAGATTTTTCTTTTCCAACACTAATCTCTGCACTTACATTTAAAATGCTGTGTCTCGCTTTTATTATATCATTCAATTTTGCTGAAAATCCAGTACTGTATTCTTGGGTGCTATCAAGCTCCATGTAAAAAACACCGGGATATACGGGGTCTTCCGACATGTTTTGGTTTTTCTCCCAATAGCTTTTTTTGTTCTTTGTTAAAAACACTTCGCTCTGATTTTCAGAAAAAACAACCGTTTCTTTAATCTCTTCTTTCGGTTTTACTTTTGAAAAACAATACACCGTAAATGTAAACCCCTCGTTCTTGCTTATAACAAAAGGGTAGCGCTCTTTGATTAATTGATAATATTCCAATGGCAAATTTCCCGCAACAAAATAATCTGTTTTTTCATTTTCTAAATAAGCTAAAAACACTTTTGTGTCGGGTTGATCTACTCTTAAGTAATTAAACTTGTTTCTATATTTATCAAAATAAAAATCCACAAAACCGGGCATTGCTGCATGTGCAATGGAAACATTTTTTTCTCCAAACGCTCCAATTGCATCATTGCTCATAAGAGCCATTTCTTCATACGGTTGTCTGTAGAAAACAGGCCAATGGTTTCTGCAAGAATAAAAAAGTGTAAAATAATTGATGAAAAGAACAATCACCACAACGGCTGTTTTTATTGAGCTTTTAAGTTCTTTATAAAAAGAAAAAATAAACATTAATAAAAAGGGAAGCGAAAATGTAAACGTAGAAAACTGTAAAACGGGTGACTTAAAAATAGAAAATAAATATGCCAATATTGGAACAAATAAAGCCCAGACCAATGCAATAATTCGCATTGTATCAAACACCTTTCGTTCGCGATTTCTCAAATAAAAACTTGCCAAAAACAAAGCCCCAACCAAAGCATAAACAAAATACGAATAGTGAAACAAATATTTTAAAAACGTTAACAACCAATCCGGCTGAGGTTTTCCAAGCCAACTCTCTTCTCCTCCTCCACCAATGGATAAATGAAAAAGTAAAATAGAAACGTGTGGAACAAAAAGCAAAATCACAGCAACGCACATCAATAAATATTTTTTTGCGTTTTGTTTGTTAAGAAAAAACAAGCCTGTTACACCCACCAACCCTGCAAATAACAGACTGAAATAATGGTTGTAAGCACACAAAGAGGCAAACAACACAAAACCAAACGCGTATTTATTTTTGCTGTTTTCTATGAAAAAGAAATTTGTCCAGCACCAAACCATCATTACCGAAAACAACATTCCTGTTGCGTATGGTCGCTCTAATTGCCCATACATTGTTGGGAATTGAAGAGTTGCTAAAAAAGCGCACGTCAAAATAGCAACGGTTGGGTTAAACCACTTCTCCGCAATTTTATAAGAATAATAAATGGAAAACAAGCCACACAAAATAAACGGAAGCCTTACTGTTATTTCGGTAGTTCCAATAAATTTAGTCCAGTAATGCACAAAAATGGGAACAAAAACAGGATGAACGTCTGTTGTTTTTGTCTTGTATATAAGTTCAGAAAAGCTGCCTGCTTGCGACCGAATAACAGCGCTCAGTTCATCGTGCATAAATTGCATGGACGAAAAATCCCAGCAACGAATAGCTGCTGCAACCGCTAAAACAAAAAGCAGCAAATAAGTGTTGAAGGATATTTTTTTTATGAAACTCAAGCCTTTTTCAGCGCTTTCAAACAAAGGTCTTCCTGTTTGGTCATTTCCGCTTTCGCGATTTTTGATTTGTCTTTGTAGCCTAATAAATGCAATACACCGTGAATCATTACGCGGTGCAATTCATCTTCAAAATTAGGCTTCTTCTTCCGCTGCTTGTCGCCCTGAGCGGAGTCGATGGGTGAAAATGTTGCTGCGTTTTCTTTTACTCTGTCAATGCTGATAAAAATATCGCCCGAAATCGGAGCGCTTGCTTTTGTCGTTTTCGACTTACTCCCTCGGGCTGTCACTTCGAGCGGAGTCGAGAAGCGCGCATCGTCTTTCGAATAGTCAAACGTAATGATATCGGTATGGGTATCGTGATTCAAATACTGTTTATTGATGTTTAATAAAAAGCTATCCGAACAAAAGGTGAAAGAAATGTTGCCTACTTTTTTCTTGCTCGCCCGAATCGAACCTATGGTTCGTGGCGAGTTTTTTGTAATTGTGGTTACAATCCAACTTTTTAGTTTGGATTTGTTTTTTAGTACAAATGTTATGTCTTCGTTGTTGAATGTGATCATTTTCTACTTTATCCCCTTCCGCTCGCGCCAAATTTGATTAAACGATTTATTCACTACTTGCGGTAATTCTCTGCGTTCGCCCCACTGTTTTTTGAAGAATTGCTTGATCATAAAGTTTTTCAGCTTCGCTCCGCCTTTATCCATTTTACTGCGTTTCAGCATAGCGCGTTTCCAAAAATGCCAAACCCAATTTTCGGTTTTAGTGGAAAGTTTCATGTCAACAGATTGTTTTCTGTTAATCTGTAAAAGCTTGTGAATATCAATTTTAACGGGACAAACTTCAGTACATTTTCCGCAAAGGGTAGAAGCAAAACTCAAATGCTTAAACTCTTCCATACCTTTAAAATGAGGGGTTATGATAGAGCCAATTGGTCCGCTGTATGTTGTTCCGTAAGTGTGTCCGCCTACTGTTTGGTAAACCGGACAAGCATTTAAACACGCTCCGCATTTAATACAAGAAAGTGCTCTGCGTTGTTCTGTTTCTGCCAAAACGGTTGTTCGTCCGTTGTCTAAAAGAATCACATACATTTCGTCTGGACCATCTTTTTCTCCTTGTTGTTTTGGTCCTGTGTAAATCGTATTGTAAACGGTTATGCTTTGTCCTGTGCCGTATGTAGAAAGCAGCGGCCAGAATAAATCAAGATCCATAATGGACGGAATTATTTTTTCTATTCCAACAATAGCAATTTGAATCTTTGGAAAAGCCGCTGACATCAAGCCGTTGCCTTCGTTTTCGGTTACCGCCACCGCTCCAACATCTGCAATTAAAAAATTTCCTCCGCTGACTCCTACTTCTGCTTTGCTGTATCTCAAGCGTAATTCCTCGCGAACGAAATTTGTAATTTGCTCAGGAGTAAATTCTATGGGTGTTTGTTTTTTCTCGTTAAATGTTTGTGCTACTTCTTCTTTTGAAAGATGCATTGCCGGTGTTACAATGTGGTACGGTGGCTCTTTGCGGAGCTGTACAATGTATTCACCCAAATCTGTTTCAATGCTTTCTATTCCTTGTTCTTCCAGTGCTTCGTTAAAATTAATTTCTTCGGTAGCCATAGATTTTGCTTTCACCACCGTTTTTGTTTTCGCTCTCTTCATTATCTGAAGTGCTTCATTCGCGGCCTCTTCAGCATCTGTCGCCCAAATTACTTTTCCTCCTCGTTTGATAAAATTCGCTTCAAATTCGATCAAATATTTATCCAGATTTTCAATTGCTTTTTGCTTGATGGCTGCCGCGCGGGTTTTCGCAAGTTCTAAATTCGAAAACTGTTCTTTTCCTTCCAACACTTTTTTATCATACTGCGAAATATTGTACAATATGGTTTTGCGATGTGCTAAATCGAACGATTTTATTTCGGCTGCCTCTAAAAATAATTCTAACGCTCCTGACATTTTCCTTTTTTTGAAATTTGAAATTTTGTTTTTTAATCGCTTTTTGCCAACTGCTCGTTTGCCAACCTTTTCCGGTGCTACTTCTTATTCGAATCAACCACAACCCGCTCATTCCTATTCGCCAACTCCCATGCTGTGAAAAAAACCAATCGTGTGATTTTTTCCATTTTTTCGAAATTTATTTTTTCTACTTCATCTGTTTCTTTGTGATAATCTGCATGAACGCCATTAAAATAGAAGATGACAGGAATTCCCTTTTTTGCAAAATTGTAATGGTCGGAGCGATAATAAAAACGGTTTTTGTCGTTTTCGTCATTGAATGTATAATCCAATTCTATGTTTGTATACGTTTTATTTGCCTGTTCGCTAATCTTGTGTAGTTGTGAACTCAACTTATCAGAGCCAATTAAATAAACATAATTTGTGTTCTTTTCGTGTTTCTCATCTAGCCTTCCAATCATATCAATATTTAAATCGCAGACCGTATTTTTAAGCGGAAATTCGGGGTGCTCTGTATAATATGCTGAGCCTAACAATCCTTTCTCTTCTCCGGAAACGGGCATAAACAAAATGCTTCTGCGCGGACCGTGTCCTTCTTTTTTTGCTTTCGCGAAAGCTTGTGCTAACTGAATTACCGCAACTGTTCCCGAACCATCATCATCTGCTCCGTTATAAACCACATCACCGTCTTTTCCAAGATGATCATAATGTGCGGTGATAATTATCAGTTCTTCTTTTAAATCTGTTCCTTCTACATAACCCAAAACATTTTCCGCTTCAATTTTTTTAACATTGTTTTTTACATCAATTACAAGGTTTGATTTCGCCTTTATTTTCAATGGTTTTCCGCTCTTCGAAACTTTTTCAATGCATTCTTCTATGCTTATTTTTTTGCCTCGTGCGGGTCCTTCGGACAGAATTGCATTCGCCATTTCTTTCGAAATAAAAATAATTGGGCTCTCTTTTTTCGGTAGGTCTAATTTTAGTGCTGCGCTTTCTAGTCGGTGTTTGTTGTCTGCTATTCCTTTTGCTATATCGTCTACTACCACCAAAATTGCTGCTGCGCCTTTCTCTTTTGCTTTTTCTGTTTTTGCTCTCCCGTAGGTTGTCCACACAGATGGCTTTTCTGTTTTTGTGATGATAGATTTTCCGTCTAAACCATAAGGTTCGCCCATTAAAATCATTACAACCTTGTCTTTTATATTAACGCCTTTGTAGTCATTATAATTCTCGCCTTCTATTCCATAACCCAAAAACAAAACGCTGGATGTCATTATCGTTTGTTCGCTCATTCCAGGAAAATTATAAAAATCTTTGTTTCCTGTGAATTTCTTTTCGTTAACCATTACGTCTGCCGGAACAGGCAAAATCATATTGAGCGGATATGTTTGATAATAGGTGTTATCCTTATAAGGAGGGATTCCAAAACCCTTAAACTGATTCGAAATGTATTCTGCAGCCATCTTCTGCCCTTTCTGTCCCGTTTCTCTACCTTCATATTCATCAGACGCCAAAATGGTAAGGTGGGTCTTTAGGTCGTTTGCAGAAATTATTTTAGAATAACGAATGGCTGTTGTGTCCTTCTGGGAAAAAAGAAGCGTTGGAAATAATAATAGTAGAATTGTTTTTTTTATCATCATTCGTTTTACACACGCCTTGTCCCTCTCAAAGGGGGAATACATTCTGTTCAAGATGTTTTTTCGTTTTTAAAATCAGTTAAATTTGTTTGTCACCATGAGCGGAGTCGAATGGCGTAAATTCGTTTTGATTAGTAATTCGTAACCTAACACCCTTCGCTAATTTTCTTAACCCTATCACTGTGTCTTCCGCCCTCAAATGCTGTTGTATAAAAAAGGTCTATGCACTTTTTTGCTTCTTCTTCTGACATATATCTTGCTGGCAATGTTAAGATATTGGCATCGTTATGTTGGCGTGCCAGTTCTGCTATTTCTGCAGTCCAACACAATGCCGAACGAATTCCTTTGTGTTTGTTTGCGGTCATGTTTATTCCGTTTCCGCTTCCACACATCAATAAACCAAAATCAAATTCTTTACTTTCTACTCCGTTTGCAACAGGGTGAGCAAAATCTGGATAGTCGGCACGCTCTTCTGAATAGCAACCAAAATCTTTTATCTCATAACCTTTTGATACTAAGTAGGGTTTTAGTTTTTCTTTTAAAGAAAATGCTGCGTGATCGCAACCAATCGCTATCTTCATTTTTGGAATTTTAATATTAATGCAACGTTATTAACAGCTTTTTAGGCTTGTGAACACGGTTGTAAAGTTGAAAAATAAAGTGCTGATAATTAGACCTCTGGTTTTTATTTTATCAACACGATTTCTGTTGATAACAAAAGAAGATGTTGTAAATGTGTAGAAGATTTTTCTTGCTTTGTTAAAAGAAGGTATTGCTTATATTATTTTTTGAATATACAACCCCTTTTTTGTGAGAACTTAACACGACTAATCAACAATTTGGTAACATAAATTAACGTACTTTTGTATAGAAGTTATTAAATGAAAAGCATACTAACAACATGTTGATAAACCAAAACAATCCTATTGTTCAGCATGTTATACTCTAAGAACTTTTTAATTAGTGTTGGTTGATTGTTAGAACTCGTAATTGCAATGCTTTTCTTGTTTTTTTTTACACTCAACTAACAGACCAATAACAACAACAATTTTTTAAATATTTTAAATTAAAAAGATATATTATTATTATGGGTGGTCATTCATTGGAAAAAGGTTTTCTAGATATTCCGATTGATTTTTCTCTAGATTTGTTTGCTGAAATAAACAAGCTCAAAAAAGAAAAAAATGCAATCATACTTGCCCATTACTACCAGGATGCTGACATTCAAGACATTGCCGATTACATCGGTGATAGCTTGGGATTATCGCAGGAAGCAGCAAAAACAAATGCCGACATCATTGTGTTTGCTGGAGTTCATTTCATGGCTGAAACTGCAAAAATTCTTTCACCCACAAAAAAAGTTTTATTACCAGATTTAAAAGCAGGATGTTCATTAGCAGATTCTTGTCCGGCAGATAAATTTTTGGAATTCAAAAAACTTCATCCTGATCATTTAGTGATTTCATACATCAATTGTTCTGCAGATTTAAAAACCTTAACCGATATTGTTTGCACTTCAACCAACGCTGTTCAAATTGTAGAAAGTTTACCAAAAGATCAAAAAATAATATTTGCACCAGATAAAAACTTAGGTGCATACATCAACAAAAAAACGGGAAGAAACATGTTGCTTTGGGATGGAGCATGTATGGTTCACGAAATTTTTTCTTTAGAGAAAATTGTAAAATTAAAAAATCAACATCCAGGTGCAATTTTATTAGCTCATCCTGAATGTGAGGCAAATCTTCTTGAAATAGCTGATTACATTGGTAGTACAACAGGTATATTAAATTATGCATCAAAATCAAGTGCAAAAGAGTTTATTGTTGCAACAGAATCTGGTATCATTCATCAGATGCAAAAAAAGAATCCAGATAAAACGTTTATACCAGCACCACCGAATAATTCTTGCGCTTGTAATGATTGTCCTCACATGAAATTAAACACGTTGGAAAAGCTGTATAATTGCCTAAAATATGAGCAACCAGAAATTTTATTATCAGATGAATTAATTGAAAAAGCAAAGAAACCCATTATTAGAATGCTTGAATTATCTAAGCAATTTGGATTGTAGTAAATATAAATAATTGATTATCAATATTTTAGTATAATTAATTAGTTTAAAGTACTTTAAATTATGTACTTTTACGGACTTTTTATAAATAAAAAATGTTTAAAGAATACGATGTTATAGTTGTTGGTGCAGGTCATGCTGGTTGTGAAGCTGCTGCTGCTGCTGCTAATATGGGTTCTTCAACATTGTTGATAACCATGAACATGCAGACAATAGCTCAAATGAGCTGTAATCCTGCTATGGGAGGAATTGCAAAAGGCCAGATTGTGCGTGAAATTGATGCATTGGGAGGTTATTCAGGAATTGTAACAGACAGAACTGCAGTTCAATTTAGAATGTTAAATCGCTCAAAAGGACCGGCAATGTGGAGTCCCAGAGCACAAAGTGACCGTTGGAAATTTGCTGAAGAATGGAGATTAATGCTAGAAGCCACGCCCAACTTGGATTTCTGGCAAGACATGGTAAAAAGTTTAATTGTTGAAGAAGGAAAAGCAGTTGGAGTAATTACTGGAATGGACATTGAAATACGAGCAAAATCAGTAGTTCTAACCAATGGTACTTTTTTAAATGGTTTAATTCATTTAGGTGAAAAACAATATGGTGGAGGAAGAGCGGGCGAAAAGTCATCAACAGGAATTACCGAACAATTAGTAAAATTAGGGTTTGAAGCAGGCAGAATGAAGACGGGAACGCCTCCAAGAGTTGATGGTCGTTCACTTGATTATTCTAAAATGGAAGTGCAACACGGTGATGAAAATCCAAACAAGTTTTCTTATTTAGATGTTGATCAATTTGGTTTTAAAGTAGAAAGAAAAGATGCTTTTAAAAATGGACCAGAAGGTCAAATACCCTGCTTTACAACGTATACTAACGAGGCTGTTCACGAAATTTTAAGAACAGGTTTTGAAAAATCTCCAATGTTTTCTGGAAGAATTCAAGGACTTGGGCCAAGATATTGTCCGAGCATAGAAGATAAAATTACACGTTTTGCAGAACGTGATAGACACCAAATATTTGTTGAACCAGAAGGGTGGAACACAGTAGAAATTTATGTAAATGGATTCTCTACTTCCTTGCCTGAAGACGTTCAATACAAAGCATTGAAAATGATTCCAGGTTTTGAGAACGTAAAAATGTTTCGCCCTGGCTATGCAATTGAGTACGACTACTTTCCTCCACAGCAGCTCCATTTAACACTTGAAACCAAGTTGATAAACAACTTATATTTTGCTGGACAGATTAACGGAACCACAGGATATGAAGAAGCGGCTTGTCAAGGTTTGATGGCAGGAATCAATGCACACTTAAAAGTTAATGAGAGAGAGCCATTTATTTTACAGCGTTCTGAGGCATATATAGGCGTTTTAATAGACGATTTGGTAACTAAGGGAACAGACGAACCTTATCGCATGTTTACTTCACGTGCTGAGTATAGAATTTTGTTACGACAGGACAATGCAGACATTCGCTTAACTCCTAAGTCTTATGAGTTAGGATTAGCAAAAAAGGAACGACTAGACCGAGTAAAGATTAAGCAAAGAAGCACACAAGAAATCATCGCTTATTTCAAAAAAGAAAGCATTGACCCAACTGAAATGAATCCTGTTTTGGCAACAATCGGCTCCGCTCCTATTTCACAAAAAGTAAAAATGTTCGGAGTATTAACCCGGCCAACAATTACACTTTTGGATTTTGCATTGGCATCAGAAAAGGTAAAAGAGTTCATTTCAAAATATGATTTAGAGAGCATTGAGCAGGCAGAAATTTTGATGAAATACGAAGGATATATTTCAAAAGAACATGAGTTGGCAGACAAACAATTGAGGTTAGAAGATTTGGTTTTGCACGAAGATTTTGATTACATCAGACTTACATCTTTGTCGAAAGAAGCTCGTGAAAAATTAACAAAAGTTCGTCCTAGAACAATCGGACAAGCATCAAGAATATCAGGAATTACTCCATCAGATATTTCCATTTTAATGGTTTATTTAGGTAGATAGTTTCACGTGGAACATGAAAATATTTGAAAAGATTTTTTGGAAGATTAGTAAAAATGCTGGCTATGTTAGTGAGTTTTTTGATCATCTGTTGTTGGCAGAAAACTTTGAAGTGAGTCGCTTTTTCGAAGGAAGCGAAAGCCATATTGTTTACAAAAGAGGAGACCTTGAATTCGATTTTTGGTGGGAAAAAGGAAACCGTCCGGTCCTATTTTTAAGAAAAGAAAACCGTCCAGTTGAAACAACAATTTATTCAAACTTAATGTCAAAGTACCGCGGTTCTTCTAAGGATTCAATTGGACAAAACACCTACTTTGTATTTGAGAAACTAGATATTGATGAGTACTTTAGTGAGCACGTTTTGTTTGTTAAAGGCTATATAAAACAAGATTAGTTCCACGTGGAACACAACACCGGTTTATGGAGAAACAAGAGCATTGTCCGATTTGTAATTCTGTTCAACTTGCCCCCTTTTTGGCTTGCATTGATCACACTGTTTCACGTGAAACCTTCCAAATTGTAGAGTGCGAATCGTGTGGATTTAAGTTCACAAATCCTCGTCCAGAAGAAAAAGATTTAGGAAGATATTATAAATCGGAGGATTATGTTTCTCATTCAAATACCAAAAAAGGCTTTATAAATTCGACTTATCAGTTGGTGCGAAAATACACTTTATTAAAGAAGCTTCAGCTCATTTCGAAGTACTTTAAAACCGGAAAAATTTTAGATATTGGGTGTGGAACGGGAGAATTTTTGAACACATGTAAAAGTGCAAAATGGGATACATTTGGAATTGAACCAGACCCAGATGCTCGCCAAATGGCGATTAAAAATTACGATTTGAATGTTAAAGAAGAAGAAGAATTAAAGAGTTTTCCCGATGCTAGTTTTGATATTATTTCGATGTGGCACGTTCTAGAACACGTACCCAAATTAAACGAAAGAATAGCCGATTTAAAGCGCCTAATTAAACCTAATGGTATCATCATTATTGCGGTTCCAAACTGCAATTCCCTGGACGCAAAAATCTATAAAGAACAATGGGCCGCTTATGATGTTCCTCGCCACCTTTATCATTTTACCCCAAAAGATATTGAGTCGGTTTTTAAGAAACACCAGCTAAACACCTTCAAGATCCTACCAATGATTTTCGACTCTTTCTACGTTTCAATGTTGAGCGAAAAAATTAAAACAGGTCAAACAAATATCCTACGTTCCACGTGGAACGGTTTCCGATCTAACCTGTCTGCAATCAAAACCGGCAAGACTTATTCCAGCCAAATTTACCTTATCCGGAAGAATTAACTCAACCATCCACACTTTAAATATCTGAACACAGGAGCTCATTTTTCACCAACTCTTGATGTTGTTTATGCCTCAAATTAGCGATTCTCACACCTGCTGTTTTCAAGAATTCTATACACACTTTCCACTCAAATCAACTCCCCCTTTGAAAAAGGTGATTAATCAGGAGGAAAACTCAAATCCCCAAACGAAGAAACCAAGACAATCTTATGTTCTTAAATCAACTCCCATTTTCTCAAATGCACTCCTTCGAAGAAATTGGCCAAAGGGGCTAGGCGAATTATTAATCAAAAACAAGAATCCCAAATAAAGAAATCAACCTAAAATGCGGACCTAAATCAACGCCCCAATTTTCTATAAAGACCGTTTCGCAGAAAGAAACGCTGCGGGGATTAGAAGTTTGAGTTTTTACCAAAAACAGCCCAATCGGACAAATTAGCTCCAAAATTTGCCCAAAAACAGCCCCTCGACCTGAAATAAGCGCCAATACGAGCAAAAAGGCACTCGCTAGTGTCTTTTGTTGTCCAGGAAGCCAAAAGGCTCTTAAAGCGGCCAAAAACAGCTCTTTCTGCAGGTCTTTCTGGGCGCTGATTACAGCATATTTGCTTGGTTTTTGGTGTCTTTTTCTTATAATTTTAAGAAATTCGTGAAAAATAACGCTCAAGTTTTTCAAAATGAAAAAACGGGAACGATTGAAACTTGTTGAAGCGAACATTTAGGAATAAAGAATTTGAAAGCGAAAACAAAAGAGTTTCTTACTTTTGGAAAATACCAGACCTGTTTATTTTCGTAAATTCTAAAACATAAAATTTCTTATGGACAATTCTTTTATCCTCAACCACCTAGGCGAAGACCGCGATGAATACTACGGCTCCGTGGCACCACCTATTTTTCAAACGACCAATTTTTGTTTTAAAACGGTAGCAGAAATGCGACAAAAACTAACAAAAGAATTAGAAACGCCATTTTATACAAGAGGCTATAACCCTACAGTGGCGACACTTAGAAAGAAATTAGCAGCGCTAGAGAAGACAGAAGACGCACTTGTTTTTTCAAGCGGAAGCGCTGCTGTTGCTGCAGCGATAATGAGTGTTGTTAAGGGCGGAGACCATGTTGTATGTGTGCAAAAGCCGTATAGCTGGACCAATAATTTACTTTCGAAATACCTCGCAAAATATGGCGTTACACACACATTTGTGAGTGGGGGAGAGGCTGCAGATTTTGAAAAAGCGATTCAGCCAAACACAAAGTTGATATACCTGGAAAGCCCGAATTCATTAACTTTTGAGTTGCAAAACATTGAAGCAATTACAAAATTAGCGAAGAGCAAAAACATCACAACCATTATTGACAATAGCTATAATTCACCAATTAATCAAAACCCAATAGAAATGGGAATTGATTTGGTGGTACACTCGGGAAGCAAGTATATCAACGGACACAGCGATGTTATTTGTGGAGTTGTTTGTGGTTCACGAGAACGAATTATGAAAATGATGGCAGAAGAATACATGACGATTGGAAGCTGTATTTCGCCACAAGACGCAGGTTTAATTCTGCGTGGTTTAAGAACAATTGAACTTCGGGTAAACCAAAGTGCCAAAAGCGCTCAAAAAGTGTCAGAATTCCTAGAAAATCACCCTAAAATAAAACAATTACATTATCCTTTCTCTAGCAAAAATCCGCAATTAGAACTCGCTAAAAAACAAATGAAACAGGGTGGCGGACTTTTGTCCATTGTGATAGATGCAAAAGACGAGGCAGGAGTAGAGCGGTTTTGTGATAACCTAAAACGCTTCATTATGGCTACCTCTTGGGGTGGATATGAATCACTGTTATTTCCGCTTTGTGCATTAGCTGCAAGCAAAAGCTTCGAAAACCCTTTGCCTTGGAACATGGTAAGACTTTATATTGGCTTAGAAGACGCGGATTTGTTGATAGAGGATTTGAAACAAGCTTTAGATAAGGTTTAACTTAAAACTAAAAAAGCCCGAAACGACTTCGTTCCGGGCTTTTCGGTTGTTATTAATTTATTCTTTAATAAAACGTGAGTGAGTAATTTCGTCATTGTTTGTTGTCTCAACAAAATAAACTCCGCTCGGAAAATCAACAAAATCAAGGCTTACGCTATTTCCGCTTACATTGTTTATTTCTTTTACAACCTGTCCCGCAACATTCACAATCTTCACATTGGCTTTGTTTGCAGGTGTTGTAAATGAAATTGTTAAGTTGTCGGTTGCAGGATTTGGAAAAACAGAAACAGCGTTTTCTTCAGAAAAAGCGGTAATTCCGGTTGCAAGAGCACAGCAAGTTCCACCAGTTGAAACATTCTGCGTGCCAGTCCAGCAGCCGTATTGAACCTTGTGCATAAAAATGGTGCTTCCAGGAAATAAATCCAAGAAATAATCTTCCACCTGATCAACAGTGTTGCATCCGCCCTGATTTGTAGTAATAGAGCAGGTGGAGGCACAAATAATATTTGCATTTCCGTTTGGGTTAGAAAGACTAGCAGGAGGATAAAGCGTAATTGTGTTTACTGAACCCACAGGTGTTCCGGTAATATTCGTATTTATAATGCTGCCGCAATGTGCGTTGTTGGCATTATATCCAGCATAAGCAACAGCCGTTACAGCACTCGCCCCAATTCCTGAAATATTAATGTTGACACCTTCGTAGCCAACAACACCAATTTTTATATTAGCCATTGGAGCATCTAAATTGATGTTCAGCGTTCCGCCATCATAGTTAGAAAAAATAATTAGATTTCCTGTTGGGTTGCAAATTGTTTGTGCAAAAGCGGAAGAGGAAAACAAAAGCGCGATAAGTAAAAAGTAGTTTTTTTTCATTTGGTAGTTTTTAAGTTTAACAAAGCAATTTTAATTCTTTACAAATCGAAGCCTAGAAACATTTCCAGAATTATTTATTTCAATAAAATAAATTCCTGCAGCCTGCTCCGAAACATCAAAAACAAAAGCATTTCCAGCAATTTCTTTTTTCTCCATTACAATTTGTCCGGCAAGATTAACCATTTTGAAGGTGGCATCGGCCAAGGTTTTTTCTGAAATTAAATTTAGAGATCCATTGGCAGGATTAGGAAAAATAGAAATCGGATTCAATTTGTTTTCATCAATACCGCTGGCAATATCATTGTCAACAAAGACTATGATTGTTGCTGTTCCGCAGTAAGTGTCAGTAACAACAGCCGTGTAAGTTCCATATTCTAGGCCAGTAACATCTTCTGTAGTTGCCGTAAAACCGGATGGTCCAGACCAACTATAAGTAAATGGTGCAACGCCTCCGGAAACAGAAAGGTCGATGGATCCAGTGAAGAATCCCGGTGTTGTGTTAATTACTGTGTAGGTTAGGTCCTGCGCAAAGGCAACGCTAACAAACAACAACAAGGAAACTGAAAGAGTGATTTTTTTGATCATTTTAATTTATTTTATATCGTTTAAAAGATGCGTACTGCGTATTTCTTTATCAACTCGTTCAGTGGTGTGTGCTGATTTATATCGCTGTTTTTAATATACGAAACAGTATTATCGTCTTTGTTTATTATCAATGTGCTGCTTAACAAATTTGTTCCTACGCTTTTGTTTTTAGCAGCTACAATTCCCTTTAATGATATTTCATAAAGCCCGCCAACGTTGGTGGCCAGGTATGTTTTGTTTTTCAATGTAAAAAGAGAAAAAAACCCTTCTACCGGAAACTTTTGTACTTCACTGTGTTTCCATTCTTTTCCATTATAGTTCCAGATGCTCAGTTCTCCGTTGTTTGATATTGCCATTACAAATGATGTGTCGTTAACAACAACAGCATCATAAAAAAAACCACTGATCGTGTTTGATCTTCTTGTTACAAACAGATATGGATCGTTATATGCAAACGGATTCATATCCACGCTTAACATAATCAAATCCATTGGTGTTATCGTTTTGTTCGGCTCTTTTAACGAAGCAATGTTCATTCGCTTAATTGCCTCGTTTCTGTCGTTTAAAGGATGCAAAAAAAAACTGATTGCGAAAACACTTGTATCAACAAGATCCCAGGAAAAAGGAATAATTGGATCATCAAAGTTTCGACCAACGGGCATTGCAAGCAGCTTCGCATTTTTAAGTTTTGCAGTGTCTTTACCTATGTGTAATGTAGCCAGTTGTGTGAGCTCATCAATCGTTGTGAAAAAATAATTTCCATTTTGAATAATTATTTTTCGCTCCAGCGACTGCGAAAAAACGCAACACGAAAGAAGAATAAAAAAAGAAACAAAGAACGTTTTTCGCATTGTTAAAATGTGCTAATAGTTTCCGACAAATCGGACAAAGACATGTTGTTAGTAAAGAAACAATTGGTTGTTGATCCACTAGAATAACGAAAACCCCAGCCGCTGAAAGCCGCTGTTTTAATTGATACTAGAGAAGGAAAGGTTACACCATAACAAGCATCGTAATAAACACCATCAATCTTTGCAATTTGATGATTATTAAAATAAGAAGAAGGGCGAATGTTACAAGAACCAGGAATTCCCGATTGATCTGTTACGTCTGATGTTAGAAAAACATATTGATTGTAAGGCGGTGGAATGGTTCCTGTGGCTGTATTGTATGTGTTTCGCCAAGGAAAAGTAGAGCAGGTTCCTGCGCCAGTAGCCGTTCCAAAGGTCCAGTTTTTTACAAGAAAGCGATTAACAGAATAGCCGCAAACAAGATTGTTTATTGGTGTTATGTAAACATAATTGCTTGTGCGAACAACGCCTTGAATTTTTATTGTTGCTAAAAACAATTGCGCAAAAGTATAACATTGTGCATCGCGATACTGCAAAAGCGCGCCCAATGACGTGTTTGATATGTTCATCACTTTATAGTAAAACAAACTATCACCATTGTAGTTTAAAACGATTTGATCGGTGAACTCGCTCCACACTTTCGAAATAACAGCTGTGTCAGCACTCATATACTGTGCGTTTCTGCAGCTGATATCGAAAACGGTGTGGTACCATTTAAACGTTGTTCCTTCTGCTTGTGGAGCGCTGCGTGTTACATATAGCGTGTTGTTGCTGGTGCCAATTGGCTTCCAGGTTGTTCCTCCATCAAAAGAAATTTCCCAATTGATAGTGTATGGTTTAAAAAAGCGAACAACAGAAGCAGCAAAAACGTGTGAGCCCACCGTAGCAGGATAATTAAATGTGTGTATTGTTGTTGCAGAAGGATTTACAACACAGCTTGCAGAGGTAAAGTTAATAGAGTCGGACCCAAAACCGCGCACATTAACCGTTGCAGGAACAGTTGGACAGTCAATGGTGAAAGAGGCAGCAGCACTCGGTGCTACACCACTCACATATGCAACAGGATTTTGTGTTGATGCTCCAGCAACATATTGCGGAGAAGAGTAAACCGAGCCCCCGACCAAGTCTCTTCGTATACCAAGGTTTCCGCCACTGAATGTGACATTTACCAAATCAACATTTGAGTATGTAAAATCTTGTGCCGTGGAATTGAAAGAAAATAAAACCAAAGCAATAAATAAGCAACGTAACGTCTTTTGCATGAGAAGAGTTTTTTGCTAATTTAAAACAAATTTTATTCTTTCAAAAGAAAAAAGAGGGAATATACTATTGTGGACGATAAACGGTGTATTTGCCTTTTTTTACATACGACAAATCAATTTCAGAAAAGATGACGAAGCGTTTGCCATTAGCATTTTGTTCGGCCATTGTAAATTTTGTTCCAGCAATCACGTTATAAACAATGGCAGTATGGTGAGGCAACTCTTTCCACGACCCATCAGGATATTCAACGTTTACTTTTTCGAATTGAATGATATCTCCCGCTTTTAATGCCTCTTTTTTCCCTAGCTCTTTTCCAAAAAGATAAGGAGGTGTCCAGGTGGCACCGGCATTGTTTAGGGCTTCTTTTGCAAGATCCCAGCATTCTCCTTTTCCAACTTTTTTACCCTTGTTTAAATCACAAAAAGCAAGAATTTTTTTTGCAATAGCAGAGGGCTCTTGTGCATTGGTTGCAAAAGAAAAAAAGAGAAAAAAAGAAATTAGAAAAAGAAAATGACGAGTTTTCATGACGACAAAAAAATTAGATAGAACCAACCTTTATCTTCTTACCAGGGATTAACGAATATTTTGCTCCGAAATTATTCAAACGCTTTAATTCATCAACCGTTGTTTTATAATTCTGAGCAATTTTGTATAAAGAGTCTCCTTTTTGAACTAAATGGTATTTGAACTTTCCGGATGCGCTTGTAGCAACACTGTTTGTGGCGGTAGTTGTTCCTGTTTTCTTTTCTGCAACGGTTGCAGCTTTCGTTTCAACAGGTTTTTTTCCATAAATGTAAATCGTAAGCTTTTTCCCAGGCTTAACGGTTGTCGATTTTAATCCATTCCAGGTTTTAATATCTGTAACGGTGCAACCATAGCGTTTTGCAATAGTGCTCAAGTGCTCGCCACTTCTAACGGTGTGGGTTTTAATTGTTTCTTGAGTAGCCAACGCTTCTTGGCTGTGAATTTTGCCTAGCCCTTTGTTGTAGATGCTGTCTTCGTTAGCAACAAAAATTCCCATCTTGCTCGATGGAAGCGCAAGTGTATATACTTCATCGGTAGAAAAAGGAATTACTTTCTTCTTATAACTTGGATTCAGATACATCAGCTCATCCTCCGGAATGCCCAAAACACTTGATAGTTGAGCAAAAGAAACTTGTTTTTTTACTGCAACCGTATCCACTTGTAAGAACGTTTTTTTAGGAATAGCAGTATAAATGTTGTGTTCGGCTGTATGGTTCATCACATAGTTTACCGCAATAAATGCAGGAACATAACCTTGTGTTTCTTTTGGCAAAAACGGACGAATTTCCCAATAGGTTGTTTTCCCACTGCTTCTGCGGATAGCCTTGTTAATGTTGCCCGGACCGCAATTGTAAGCAGCAATTACCATCTGCCAGTCGCCAAACAATCCATATAAATATTTAAAATACTCACACGCTGCAACGGTTGATTTGTAGGGATCACAACGCTCATCCACATAAGAACTTACTTGTAAACCATAAATTTTTCCGGTAGGATACATAAATTGCCACAAGCCCATTGCTCCGGCACGGCTTTTTGCTAAAGGGTTTAAGGCTGATTCACAGATTGCAAGATATTTTAATTCCAAAGGCAAATTGTATTTGTCCAACTGCTCTTCAAACATCGGAAAATAAAATTGTGACAAGGCCATCATCCGAGAAACGAGCTCTCTTCTACGTGTGGTATACATATCAATATAGCCTTTCACAACAGGGTTGTATTGTAAATCAAAAGGAGAAGCGGCATCCAGTTTTGCCAGACGAGATTCTAAAATCAGTTCATCGTAACGCGGAACAGAATCGTGGGGAAAATTATATTTTGGATTTTTGGGATATAGAATTTTGCCATACCCTTTTTCAAACAAGTTTAATTTATATAAACTGTCAAGAGCAGCAGCAATGGGGTCGTCAACAATTGTTTCGGGCACATAAGGAACTGTTTGAGAGCGCAAAGTGTTTGTGCTCACAAATAAAAAAAGAAATGCCCCAACGACAAAAACCGTTTTTTTGTATGAAGAAATAAGTTTTACCACCTTTACAAATATCGTGATGATTGTTTACAAAAGCAAGAAAGATTATACCAACCCTTAATTCGTGCCGATAAAGTCGGGATGAATTTTAGGGTTGTAAATACCGAGTGCGAAAACGCGCCTCGGCATTAGACAGATAAAGCGTTTTTATCCACCAAAAATTGTTAAAGAAGAAAAAATGTTTTGTGAAAAAAAGAATTAGCAGGTCTTCATCAGATAATCTGAAAAGGCAAAAACCTCTGCGTCTGCAAAGTTTTTACCAATTACCTGAACACCAAAAGGCAAACCATTGGAGTGTTTTCCCATTGGCAAAGAAATCGCGGGAAGCCCAGTAATATTAGCTTGTACAGTAAATATATCTTCCAAGTACATTGCAATTGGATCAGCACCTTTTTGCCCGAATTCAAATGCTGTTCCCGGAGTGGTAGGCAAAAGAATGAAATCGTAACGTTCTAAAATTTCGTTTGTTTTGTTTTGAATAATCCTGCGAACCTTTTGTCCTTTGGAATAGTACGCATCATAATATCCGGAACTCAAAACAAATGTTCCAAGCATAATTCTACGTTTTACTTCTGCCCCAAAACCTTCTGTGCGCGATTTTTTATAAGTCGATTCTAAATCGGTTGCGTTTTTGCTTCTGTATCCGAAGCCAATTCCGTCAAAACGTGCAAGGTTGGAAGAGGCTTCTGCAGTAGTTAAAACATAATAGGTTGGAACCAAATAATCCAAAAAAGGAAAGTCAACAGCTTCAACAGTATGTCCGGCAGCCTTTAATTTACTGATGATTTCACTGATACGTATTTTTATTTCGGGATTTAATCCTTCGTTTTCCAGGCAATCTCTGATATAAGCAATACGAAGTTTAGCGGGAATATTTTTTAATTCTTTTGAATAAGCAGAAACGGGTTTTGATGAAGCGGTGCTATCGTACTCATCTTTTCCAGCAATCACTTCCATAATCAAAGCAGCATCCTCTATCGTTTTTGTAAGTGGACCGATTTGATCAAACGAAGACGCATAAGCAATAGCTCCGTAACGAGATACGCGTCCATAGCTTGGCTTGTATCCAACAACACCACAAAAAGAAGCAGGCTGACGAATAGAGCCGCCCGTATCTGTTCCCAAAGCCGCAATGCACATGTTGGCCGCAACAGCAGCAGCAGACCCTCCAGAAGAACCTCCCGGAACGCGATTAATGTCTAGTGGATTCAACACATTTCCATATGCCGAATTTTCATTGGAACTTCCCATTGCAAATTCATCACAGTTGCAACGGCCAATAAGAATAGCATCTTCGGCTAACAAGCGTTCAACAACCGTTGCGTTGTAAAGCGATTCAAAGCCCTCTAAAATTTTTGATGAAGCAGAAACTTTATGACCTTTGTAACACAAATTGTCTTTCAGCGCAATCACCATTCCTGCAAGCTTTCCGGCAGTCTTGGATTTTATTTTTTCATCAACAAGTTTTGCTTTTTCAAGTGCAGAGTGTTCAAAAACCTCTAAAAAAATATTTAGGTTTTTGTTTGCTTGAATATTTTGAATATATGAATTAACAAGCGCAACACAGGTGGTTGAGCCGGAATCTAAATCAGATTTTATTTCAGAAAAAGAGTTGTAAGTTTTCACAAGGGTTGCAGATAACGAATATATAAATCAAATCTTAATTTGGAAAACGAGGAATAAAAAAGCGAACCCACTAATCTTTTGGTGCTAAACTTCTGCACATAGATTTGTAATATTCGCGTCACACCGAGTGTAGTCGATTGCTTATCCGTATTTATTCTTTTTTGTCAGCAGAAGCATTGTTTGCGTCTTCTCCTTTAGAAGCGTCCTTAAATTCTTTAACGCCCTTCCCAAGTCCTTTCATTAGTTCTGGAATTTTTTTACCGCCAAAAAGCAACAAAACAATGATTAAAATAATAATCATTTCTGTTCCACCTAAACCAAAAATTAGAAATATACTGTTTAACATGATATTGTGATTTTAATTAGGATGCAAAGATACAAATTATTCGTGGGAACTAACAAAATCAAACTAGAATAGTCTTTAGTTTAATCCAGCTTTGTTCCGTAGCCATGAACTTTCACCCAAAAAACAATCCAACAAACGAGCCAACCAACAGTAGCAAGAACGCCTAAAAAGGGGATAATGTAACAACAATTGAGGATACAATAAAGAGAAACCAACGGGGCGCTACGACTAGTTATTTTTATACAACCAGTCTTCCGGATTTAGTTTTGTTTGTCCTTTCCAAACCTCAAAGTGCATCACTGTTTTGTTGTCATCGTCATCCAAGAGAACAGAGCCAATGTTTTGTTTTGTAGTTACCTTGTCGCCAACTGAAACATAAACATCTTTAAGGTTGGAGTAAATGGTTAAAAAGTCACCGTGTCGCAAAAGCACAAATTGTCCTGCTCCGGGCATGCTTACAACTGCCTTTACTTCTCCTTCAAAAACCGCACGAGCCACGGCCCCACTATTTGTTGTGATGTCAACTCCGTTGTTATTAATGTCGATGTCTTTCATTATCGGATGAGGGTGAACACCAAAGTGTTCGCTAATTTGTCCTTTTGCAACGGGCCAAGGCAATTTGCTTTTGTTGCTCGAAAAGGAATTAGATAACTGTTGCGATTCAGGTGTTAATACCAGCTTTTGAGGCTTTGGTTTGTTTTCTTTTGCCGCTTGCGCTTGGGCTTTTTCCAATTCTTTTTCTATCACACGCTGAATGGCCTGCTGTAACTTCTGTGCATCTTTTTTCTTCTTCTCCAGATCTTTTTTGAGTTTACTTTCTTGTTGCTGAAGCCCCGAAAAAACTTGTTCTTTCTCTGTTTTTTCAGATGTCAGATTTTGTTTTTCAGATTCTTCGCTTCCCAATAAAACGCGTTGATCAGATTTTTTCGTTTCTAATTCCTGAACTTTTTCATTCAACTGTTTTTTGGTGTCAATAATTCTTCCCGCTTGTTTGTGTCGATATTCGCTGTATTGCTGAAGATATTTCAAACGCATATAGGCTTGTTCAAAATCAGAAGCAGCAAAAACAAACATCAAGCGGCTATACGAATCCTGATTTTTATAAGCATAATAAATCATTTTTGCGTATTCTGCTTTTAATTTTGTAAGGTCTTTTTGCAAACCATTTATAGAAGCGTTATTCTCTTTAATTTGTTTGTTGAGCACCCCAATTTCATTGTTAATAGTAGCAATCAACTCTTCACGTGCGCTTATTTTTTTGTTCAGCATTACGAGTTGATTCAAGGAAAGTTTTTTGTTTTTCTTTGTTTCCGCAAGCAATTGATTGGTTGCATCAATTTCTTTTTGAAGTTGTTTCTTTTTGTTCTCTAAGTCCTTTTTAGTTTGTTTTTGAGCAAAAGCAGAATCCGCATTTAACAAAACGAAACAGAAAAGAAAAACAAATAAAAAGAAGCTACTTTTTTTCTTTAATTGTAATTGCCTCATAATTTTCAGGGATCTTAAATGGGAACGTTTGTTCTTCGTTTAAAACAAGTTTGGTGTAAGTGATGTCTATCTTAACGTTTTTTTGTGCCTTAATAGTATAATTCATTTTCATTGGAAACAACTGGGTGGAGTCCTTTAGCTCATATTCGCTGTATCTGGCATCAAAACTTCTGTCGGGGCCAAATTCATAAAATAATATTCTGGCAATCTTAAACGTTTCAGGAATCATATAAATACTTTGTGCCGGCTCTTTCAGTTCTTTTCCTTTTTCCATCACTTTTCTCAACCTCTTTTTCCGGATGGTTCCGAGTGTATATTGACAATTATCAATCCCGGGTTTTATTTTTTCGTCCTCATCATAAAACTCAACACTGTTGCCGATTAATAACGATTGCAACATTTCAAAATCTAAGTCTGTTCCTGCAATCTTACTTATGTAGGCGTAATCACCAACAAAAAATTTTCCGCCACCATCGCCAAGCGGGCGCTTAAAAAATTTTACGGAGTCTTTTGTAATAAACATTCTTGCGCCTTCAATGCCCAGTTTTGAAATCGACATCCAAATAACGCTGTCTTTTTTCATTCGAAGTGTTATTGTGAAAGAAGCCGAGCTGCTATCAATTTCTGCATCTACACTCAACTTGCCGTTCAGTCGGTCGAACTTAAACTCTCTTGATTTCAAATTGGATGTCAGTGTTCGGGCGTTTTTAAAATCTAAAATGCAGCGGCCATTATTAAGGGTGATTTTTTCGCGACTTTTGCAAGAATAGAAAACGGAAGAGACAAAAAGCAAAGCACAAACAATCCGAATGGAGCGTTTTGTGTTTAAAAATAAAAATGTGTTGCCTTTTTTATTCATACAATTTTTTGTCTGCAATCTTTTTATCCAGCAAGGAGGAGTTTCCTCCGTATTTTTTCGCGTCCATCCAAAATTTAATGGCATTATCAGCTTCTCCCAATTGATATAAAACATCTCCATAGTGTTCAAGAAGAGTGCCATTTGTTTTACCACCACCGTCTAGCGCTTTTCCAATCCAGACTTTAGCGTCATCGTACTTTTTCATCTGGTATAAAATCCAACCATAAGTGTCTTGAAAAGTACTGCTGTTGGGTTCAAGCGAATTGCATTTTTTCGACATTGTTTCTGCTTTTTCAAGATTACTATTTCGCAGAGATAAAAAATAAGCGTAGTTATTTAAAACAAACACGTTGGTTGGATTGTACTCTAAAGACTTTTCATAAGCAGCATCCGACTCCTCGTGTTTTTTTAATTGATTTTGAGCATCGCCAATCATCGCATAAAACTGAGCAAGCAAAAGGTTGTTGTCAAAAATAAATTCTTTTCCTTCCGTTAAAACAGCAACAACATCGGCATAGTTTTTTAGCTGATAATTTGCAACACCGTTATAATAATAGGCTAATGGCTGGTTGGGAAACAACTCTATTGTTTCTTTGCTTTCCTTCTGAAGTGAATTATAATCATTCAGCTCTGCGTCAATCTCTAACAACTGATTCCAAAAAACGTATTTTCCCTTATCCATGGAAAGCACTTTTCTGAACTGGGTTCTGGCCAATTCAAATTTTTTATCGCGGTACAAAAAGTCGCCATACACGGCATATGCTTTTGCTTCATCAGAGTGAACCTCAATAACAATTCTGCACAATTCATCGGCATCTGATTTTAGTTCAGGAAAATTTTCGGTGATGTCGTAATACGACAAAAGGATTTTGATTTTTGTATCAATATCCAGCTCTCTACTTTTAAAGGCGAGCTTTATTTCCTGAAAAGCCTTGTCGTTTTGTTTTAAATTTCGGTAGTAATCTGCCAAAGAAAGGTGAACATATGCATTGGTTGAATCTATTTTAATTAATTGGTTATACGTTTCAAAAGCCATGTCGTTCATGCCTTTGTCCTGATACAACTCCCCCAATATTCCATAATATTTTGCGTCTTTCGGAAAAGTTTTAATCAATTTTTTGGCTTCATCAACAGCCTTTTCAAAGTTGTTCGTGTTTTTATAAATTTTTAATTTTTGCATGGACGACACTTCTGTAACTCCAATCGCATCTTCTATTTTATTGTAAACCTTTATCGCATCATTTGTTTTGTTGAGATGTAAATAAATATCAGCTAACTCGTAATAGAAATCATAATTTTCTGGATTGTCTTTTACTAGTCGCTCATAAACGACCGCAACTTCTGACAGCATTTTGTTTTCTTTAAGGCAACTGGCATACAACAATTGGTACCAAACATTTTTAGGATCAATGGATGCCGCCTTTTTGCTATAAAACAAAGCTTGATTTTTATTGTTTTGAAAAGAATAAATATTGGCCAACTCGTACATGGTTGGGGCGCTGTTCGGGTCTACTTTTAAGGCTTGAGCGAAAAGTGTTTCGGCCATATCGTAATTTCCGAGGATGCGTTCTTTGTTTGCATCAAAGAAAAGGCGCTTGAACAAAACAATATCTTTTTCAGAAAGACCCTTGTTTGGGTCCTTTTTGGCGCCATTTGCCTGAGTGGCTTTTGGCGCTTTGCAGGCAAAAATAAAAAGCACTAAAAAAACAACAAAAAAAGATTTGTTTTTAGAAAAGAAAAAAGAGAAGAAGTTTTTCCAATTTGTCAAAGTCGTATTTTTATCTGATCGTGCTATAATCTCCAATGCTTAAATCA
>CAYWAV010000011.1:40194-63531 GCA_964456225.1 uncultured Chitinophaga sp.
GTTGCGTCTTTGTTTCCGCAATCCAACCACTCCGTAACCTTCCCTGGAGAAAATTTCGCTCCTTTTGCTTTCATGTTTTCCAAAGCATTAGTAAGTTGATATTCTCCCTTTTCTTTGATATCGTTGTCGAGCAAATATTTTAATTCTCGTTTAAGATAATCACCATCGTTGAAATAATAAATACCAATAATTGCTAAATCAGAAACAAACTCTTGTGGTTTCTCTACGAAATCGGTAATCACATTATTTGCATCTATTTTTACAACACCAAATGGTTTTGGGTCGTCTACTTTTTGAACCCAAATAATTCCTTCTTTGGAAGAATCCATTTTAAAATCAGCTTTAAAAAGAGTATCAGCAAACGCAACCACTACTTTTCCTGTTACACAGGGCTCGGCACACATAATGGCGTGTGCTGTTCCTAGCGGTGTATCTTGATAAAAGATGCTTCCTTTTGCTCCAAGCGCCTCTGCAACTTTTACTAAATTGTCTTCTGCTTCTTTTCCAAAACGGCCAACAACAAAAGCGATTTCGTCTACTTTTTCATCGCAAACTTTTATGATGTCTTCCACAATGCGTTGAACCATTGGTTTTCCTGCAATCGGAATAAGGGGTTTTGGAGTTGTTAGTGTGTGTGGGCGCATTCTTTTGCCCATTCCTGCCATTGGGATAATTATCTTCATAAGCTGATATCTCTTTTTCTGTTGATTTATTTTTTGCCAGTACTTCCAAATCCGCCTTCACCTCTTCCGCTTTCTTCTAATACTTGAACCTCTTGCCATTCGGCTTGTTCGTGCTTCGCAATTACCATTTGTGCAACTCGTTCACCATCGTTTATTGTAAAATCATCTTTCGATAGATTTACTAATATTACTTTTATTTCTCCTCGGTAATCCGCATCAATTGTGCCAGGTGAGTTTAAAACCGTTAACCCGTTTTTAAATGCCAACCCGCTTCGTGGACGAATTTGTGCTTCGTATCCAGCAGGTAATTCAATAAACAATCCCGTTGCAACAAGTGTTCTTTCCAGCGATTTTAAAACAATTGGAGAATCAATATTTGCCCGCAAGTCCATCCCCGCAGCCGCTCCTGTTGCATAAGTTGGCAACTCATGCTTCGATTTGTTTATGACCTTAATCTTCATGTTAGTTTTTTAAAATTTTGCTTCTCCATTTGCCACGCGAACAACACATAACCGATAAACAAGAAATTATTTATAATAAGATTTATTGTCGAAGATTCGGTTTGAATCAAAAGAGCAATAAAGTACAAAGTTAAGGATAAACCTAAGTAAGTGAAGATTCGTTTGAGGTCGTAATTAACAGGGTAATGTTTATTACCCAAAAAATAGGAAAGCACCATCATGCTTGCATAACAAATAAGCGTAGCCCAAGCAGAGCCCATATATCCAATGCGCGGAATCCAATAAAAGTTTAAAGAAATGGTAATGATGGCGCCAAAAATGGTCAACAAAGCACCATAACCTGTTTGTCCGGTAAGCTTATACCAAATCGATTGATTGATAAAAACGCCCAAAAATAAATTCGCTAAAAGTAAAATAGGCACAACACCCATTCCCTCTCTAAAATCTTCTCCCACAAAATATTGTATCCACGACAGGTTCATGGTTGTTCCTAAAAAAATAATCGCACAAATAATCACGAAATATTTCATGATGAGAGCGGTCGTTTTTTTTGAGTCTTTGTCTTTCGATTGGCTGAAAAAGAAGGGCTCGGCAGCAAAGCGAAAGGTTTGAATAAAAATAGTCATGATGATAGAAACCTTGTAACAAGCGCCATAAATACCCGTTTGGGACATGGCTTCGCTTTCGGGAAGGAGGTACGTTAATAAAACACGATCGAGCGTTTCGTTTATCATTCCTGCCAAACCAGCAATTAACAGAGGAAATGCATAAACCATCATTCGTTTCCAGAGTGGCGAATCAAACACATAACGCATTCGAAAAATTTCAGGTGAGAGCAATAAAAGGGTAACCAATGTTGCAATCAAGTTGGAAATAAAAATATAGCCAACACCAATTTCTGGATTGTAAACAGCCTCTACAAATCCTTTGTATGCAGACTCTTCCGCTTCGTAAACAGGCTTGCAAAAGAGAATAAAAAACACATTTAGTCCGATGTAGGTTGCAATATTAATCACTTTAACAATCGCAAAACGCTTGGCTTTGCCTTGTTCGCGAAGCCTTGCGAATGGAATACTTGTAAGTGCATCGGTTGCAATAATGATTGCAAACCAAACAACATACTCGGGATGTCCAGTAAATTTAATGCTTTCGGAGATAGAGCCAGAAAACGCGCTAGCGAGAATAATAAACAAAACACTGGTGGTGAAAACAGAAATCAAAGCAGTTGTATAAACTTTTTGTTTGTCGCTTTCGGACTGTGAGAACTTGAACAGAGCCGTTTCCATTCCATAAGTAAGAAACACTAACAAAAAGGAAACATAAGCATAAGCGGAAGTAACAACACCAAATTCTTCAGTAGAAAAATTATAGGTAAAAAGCGGAGTAAGAAGGTAATTCAACAATCTCCCCACAATAGTAGGCAAACCATAAATAGCGGTTTGGGAAGCGAGTTTTTTTAGTGGATTCAAATTATTTTCCTGTGAAATTTGCTTTTCGTTTTTCTAAAAATGCAGCGGTTCCTTCTTTGAAATCTTCTGTAGCAAAGCATTTTCCGAATTCGTTTATTTCTGCATTAAAACCATCAACACCATTTTCAAAATAAGCATTCACACTATTAATAACACCAGTAATTGCTTTGGGTGATTTTGTTTTTATTTTTTCTATTACCCCTAAACACTTTGTCATCAATTGATCGGGAGCAACAACATAATTTACCAAACCTAAATTTAATGCCTGTTCAGCAGTTAACATATCGCCAGTCATGTGTAGTTCCAAAGCTTTTGTTTTGCCAACATATTGAATCAATCGTTGTGTTCCTCCGTATCCTGCAATCAAACCAAGGTTTACTTCCGGCTGACCGAATTTTGCATTGTCACTTGCAATGCGAAGGTGACAAGCCATCGACAATTCACAACCACCACCCAATGCAAAACCATTTACAGCAGCAACAACAGGCTTTGAGCAGTTTTCGATTTGTTTAAAAACGTCTTGTCCGGCTTTCGCAAGCGCCTTTCCCTGTTCAATTGAAAGGCCAACAAATTCTGCAATATCTGCTCCTGCAACAAATGATTTTGGACCAGCTCCGGTAATAATAATTGCTTTCACATCGTTGTTGGCTTCTCCGTTTTTAACTGCAAGTCCAATTTCCTCAACGGTCTTTTTGTTGAGTGCATTTAGTTTATCGGGGCGATTAATGGTTATAGTTAAAATATTATTTTCTACTACAGTTAAAAGGTTTTCGAATGTCATAACGGAAGGATTAAAAATTTCGGTGTTCTTTAACATAATTTGTGATGTACTCAATAATTTCTTTTGTGTCTGTGCCGGGAGGAAACAGCTTCCCAACACCAAGCTTATTAAGGTTTTGTATGTCTTTATCCGGAATTATTCCACCACCAGTTAAAAGTACATCGTTCAAACCCTTTTCCTTCATTAACGTCATAATTTTTGGAAAAACGGTGTTGTGAGCTCCTGATAAAATGCTTATTCCAATTGCATCCACATCTTCTTGTAGCGCAGCATTTACAACCATTTCGGGTGTTTGACGAAGACCAGTATAAATTACTTCCATCCCTGCATCACGCAAAAAAGAAGCAATTACTTTTGCTCCGCGATCGTGTCCGTCAAGGCCAACTTTTGCAACTAAAACGCGTATTGGTCTGTTCATAATAACAATATTTATAGGACACGAATATACAAAATGTATTGCTAGGAAAATGCCTTTTCGTAAGAAGTAAATTGAAAAAAAAGAGATGTATTAAAGAGACTTTATTCTTCGGAATAACAAGGCAAAGAAACGTAAAAGGTTGTTCCCGCACCTGCTTTTGTTTCAAACCAAATTCTTCCATTAACTGTTTCAACAATATTTTTTACCATTGCCAAACCAAGTCCCATTCCACCCGTTTTGGTTGTAAAATTTGGAACGAATATTTTGTCGAGTACATCATCGTTGATTCCGTTTCCGTTATCAGCAACAGAAATCAAAAACTGTTGTTTTTCCTCTGTTAATGCCACTATAATTTTACCTTTTCGTTCTTCTGGAATTGCTTGCGCTGCATTTTTTATAAGGTTGTTAAACACCCTTAAAAGCTGCTCTTTGTCTGCATTTACAAACGCATTGGTTTCAATTTTGGTTTCAAAAATAAGGTCTAAGTTTTCTGAATCGTGAAAAAGAGCAATGGTGTTTACTATAAGTTCTTTGATGTTTATTTTTTCCAGATTCGCTTTTGGCATTTTGGCAAAATTTGAAAACTCTGTTGCAATACTCGATAGCGTATCAATTTGTTCGATGATTGTTTTTGTTAAGCGTTCCATTTTTTGATCCATGTCGGGGCCATCATCTTTCCAGGTACGCTGCAAATGCTGCACACTTAACTTCATTGGTGTTAACGGGTTTTTAATCTCATGAGCAACTTGTTTTGCCATTTCTCTCCAAGCGCTTTCTCGCTCCGATTTTGCCAATAAGTCGGCACTTTTAGAAAGCTCCGCAATCATTCGGTTGTATTCGCTAACCAGACTTCCAATCTCATCATTTTCTTTCCACTCAATGGGTTCGTTGGTTGTTCCAAGTTTAATTTTACTCAATTTGTCTTGAATTAATTTCAGAGGCTTGGTTACATAATTTGAAATGAAAATGGCTGTTACAATCGACAAAGCAAAAAGCAAAACATAAATATTTATCAACGCAACCAAGAAGCCGGAAATTTCTTTTTCCAATTCGCTTTGTTTCGCAAAATAAGGCAGATTAATGTATGCAAGCAATTTGCCCTCTTTGTTTTTAAACGGAATATAAGCGGACAAATATTCCAGTTTCCCGATTCGTTCATCGTGAATAAATTCTGATTTTCCTAAAAGAGCTATTTGTAAATAAGCTTCCGGGTTCATTTTTTTTGATGTCAATCCTTCATCAAAAACTTTTGAACGAGACGAAGCATAAAGGTTTCCTTCCACATCATAAAAGTTAATATCTGTGAAGAAAACAGAAGAAGATTTTTTTAGAATAAAAGCAACATACTCTGTTAAGCCCTTGTTTAGAATGGGCTCTGTTGATAGCTTGCTTTCTGCATCAATTAAAACAGAATGAATTTTTTCGCTGATATTTTCTTTGTTTTTTACTTCAAATTGTTGTTTGATATAATAAATTGTTCCCCCACCAAAAAGGGCAAGAGAAGCAAGCACAATAAAAACAAGCAACACTTGAATACGATATTTAAAGCTGAAATTCTCTAATAAGCGGCCTAATGAAACTTGTCGAAAAAACAAAATAGATAATAAAAGCAAACTAAAAAAAGCAAAAAGATAGGAAAAGGTGGTGACCTTGCCAACCAAACCATCGTTGCGTTTGCTAAGCACAACAAGCGTTTCGGGATTCGGCCGATAAAGCAAATGATTAAATCCATCTTTCTTTTGAAAAACAAAATCATCTTCAGAAACTTTAAAATCAAAGGACGTTAAGTGATAAGTATATTTTCCATATTGATTTAAAAGCTGATTGTATTTGTATTTCGCATAAGAATAATTACTCAACTCTTGTGATAAACCAATGTTTCTGTCGAGTAGCAACTCTGGAAAACCGACCTCGTCAGATACAAACTTGGCATCCAGCTCAACGTATATTGTTCCATATTTTGATGTAGTAGACTGCTTTTTGAATAAAGGAAGCTTTGCCAGGTAACTTATTTTTCCGGAAGAGTTGTTGATAAAATAAAATCCCTCGCAGGAAGTTTCTTGTCCGCGTTTTTCAATCAATTCATCAAAGTAAAAATTATTATCGAACACAGGATTTTGTGAACGAATAATAGGTGCACAGGCGCTATCAAAAAGAGCAACCTGTACATCGTATTTTTCCCAAAAACCACTGAAATATTCTTGCTTGATTCTTTTTTCAAATGCTTCTGGCTGTTTTTCCAACCCGCTGACCAATGATAAAAGAATCGTGTCGGCTTGAATTTTTTTCTCTACATCTTTAAACAAGAGCTCCGCAACAGGGTCTTGTTCGGCAGCCAACTTTTCTGCATAAATTTTTCTGCTCTCTATTTCTTTCAGTCCTGAATGTTTTATGAAAATATGTACGGAGTATAAAGAGAAAAGAAAAACCAAAAAGATAATACTTGAGAACGGATAAACGGTTTGCTTTCGTTTTATCAATGCAATAGAAAGCACTAATAAAAAGGGCCAAAAAATCACAATCAAATCAAGTATTCCAAGCAAATGCGAAATAAGCGTGTGAACAGCTGCAGAAACAACAAACACCAATAAATATTGTTTGTTATCTAATTTTAGTTGCTTTAAAACAGACACGAGTTTATCGGCAAACAAAAAGTAGATAAAAAGCAAAAGACCAATTATAATAATCCCAATATAACTGTATTGATTAAGTGTAAAAAGATTATTTATTCCAAAAGGAATGTTTGAATTTTTAATTAAACCAGTAAACAAACTGTTGATTAACCAAGAAAACCAGAAGAAAGCAAGGAAGAACAAAAACGACAAAATAAGTTTGTTTAATTTTTGCAATCGGTTTACTAAGGCATCAAATTCGCAATCATTAAAAAAGGTATACGTAACATAAAACAATAGAAAAACATTTAATAATAAATCACCCAAAGAAGTGAGCCAAATAGAGTTTGCGTTTGCAAAAATGCTCGGACTAAACAAATCGAAAGAGTAAAAACTTTCCGGAAAACCAAACTTGATAGAGAAGTATCGGAGGGCAGAAATCAAGAGCAAAAAGGTGATTGTAGAATAATTTTTTCCGTGTTTTGATAATAAATCGGAGTAAAACACTTTTAGAAATGCAATTAAAAAAAGGAAGCCAAGCAGGCTTAAAAGAACAGACGCGTAAGTTGCTAGCGAAACCGAATTGTTTGCAGGATTGAACTCTAGGGAAAATAAATAATCGCCATTGTAATTCCTTACATCATTGCTAGCATTGGGATTGTCGGTAATTAATTTTGTTTCGGCAGGAACAGCAAAATCTTTTTGAAACTCATTTACTAAATATTTATTTTGATAAGGATATTCATTTTTTACAAGCACCAAACCAACGATGGCCTTTGTTGTTGTTGCATTTGTATGTGGGCGAACCACCTCAAACCAACCGTTGTGAAGCTTTGCCATTTTAGAGTCCAAACAAACTTCCTTTACCCAGTTTTCAACAGCAATTGAATTGTCGCTCCAAAACTTTAAAGTGTCGTTTTCATAAATTAACAACGCAACCCCTTCATCTTTCATTAACTCACTATAATAAGAAGGACTTTTAGCGAAAAGGTCATTATAGTTTTCAGATTCCGCCCTTTTGGCAAGTACCAACATTTCTTGATTTAAGCGCTGTTCTTTTTTATGTAAAACACTTTCAAACCCTGTTATTGTTGGAGCCGCACCACCTGAAAAGGTATAATAAAGAAATGCTCCTGTTGCCAAAAAAAGGAAGGCAAACAGAAAAAGAGAGTATTTGTTTTTAAAAAGTTTTTTCAAGAAAATTATTATTAATACATTTAGTGCTCATGAAATGTAGTATCCGATAAAACAAAGGTGCAAATAAAATAAATAAACAAGGCACATTCAGCCACAGAAATTGTACCAAAGAGTATGGCTCGTCAAAAACAAAAAAAAGAAACAACCGAATTGTCCATTGAAAAATCAAGCGGCTTTGATTTTTCGAGCTTTAAGATGCAGGCGATTATCCTTGTTTTTATTGGCTTAGTTTTTTATGCAAATTCTTTTTCGAATGAATATGCGTTGGACGATGGAATAGTTATTCAGAACAACGATTATGTGCAGCAAGGTTTCAGAGGAATCCCGAAAATATTAAGTACAGATGCCTACGAAAGTTTTTATCGCCAAATGGGAGCCACACAACAGCTTGAAGGAGGAAGGTACCGACCATTTTCGGTTGTTACATTTGCTATTGAACAACAATTTTTTGGTAGCAACGAAAAAGTAAAACCTCTTGATGATGTGGCAACTGTTAGACATTTTATGAATGTGGTGTATTATCTTTTGTCGATTGTGTTTTTATTTTTCCTTTTGAGAAACTACATTTTTAAAGAAAACCATTTAGCTGCTTTTGTAGCGTGTCTCGTTTTTCTAATTCACCCAATGCATACCGAAGTGGTTGCGAACGTAAAAAGCCGCGATGAAATTTTATCTCTTTTGTTTATTGTTTTGACGTTTATTGCTGTTTTCAGATTCCGCGAAAGCAACAAAAAGTCAGAGCTTTTACTCGGACTTCTGTTTTATTTTTTAGCATTGCTTTCAAAAGAATATGCCATCACCTTATTGGTTTTGATTCCAATGTTGTTGTATGTTGTTTTAAAAGAAACGCTTTCAAAAGCAATAGTCACAAGCATTCCCTTTGTTTTAGTCGCGCTTGTATATCTGTTGATACGTTATAAAATTGTTGGAGCCGGAGCTAGCTTCGAAAATCCGGATGTACTCAATAACCCTTATTTATATGCGAGTAAGCCCGAAAAATTGGCTACAAAAATGGATGTACTTTTGCGGTATCTAAAACTTCTTTTTTATCCAAATCCGCTTTCCAGCGATTATTCCTACAACACCATTCCTTTTGCAAATTTCAGTAGTGGCAGCGTTTGGGCTTCTATTGTTATTCATATTTCCCTTTTTGTAGCAGCGGTAGTTTTATTTTTTAAACGAAATATTTTATCGTTTGCAATCACATTTTATTTATTGCATTTGTTTTTAATCTCCAACTTAATTTTTAACGTAGGCGCAACAATGGGAGAGCGAATGGTTTATCATTCTTCATTCGGATTTGCAATAGGAATAGGGGTTTTGGTTTCCTGGATATTGAAAAAAATAGCACCTGAGCAAACACGAAAAATTGTTGCTGTATCTTTTGGTAGTCTTGTCGTTATTTGGTGTGCAGCAAAAACAATTAATAGAAATGCGGAATGGAAAAACGATCAAATGCTTTTTATTGCAGATGCGAAAACGGTTCCAAACAGTGCACTAGTTAATGGAAATGCAGGGAAAGCATACATTGATTTGTCGGAAAAACCAGAAAATAAAGCACAAGAAATTGAGTTGATTAAAAAGGGAATGTATCATTTAAGTCGCTCGGTTACTATTCATAATAAGTATGTAAATGGGTATTTAAATTTAGGTGTTGGTTATTTTAAACTGAAAGAATACGACAAAGCAAAAGCAAACTGGGACAAGGCCAAAGAGATTTATCCGAGCAACCCATTTATTAAAAGAAACCTTGATTTATTGGGTGTAACCTATTTTAATGAAGGGATGACGCTGGGTGCCAAAGACATTCCTGCAGCGATTGTTTGGCTTGAAAAAGCAGTAAGTGTGGATTCTACAAATGTAGAGTATTGGTATAACCTAGGGGGAGCGTGCTTTACAAACAAAGACTTTGATAAAGCAAGAAATGCATGGTCGAAAACATTACAGCTAAAGCCAGATTATATACAAGCACAACAGGGAATGTCAGCGCTGCCAACTAAATAGTTTGAAAAACGATTAATTTTTCTTATTTTTGGTTATAACATTTTTGTATTGAAACAACAACTACTCTTTAAAATGTCGGTTACAGGTAAAAAATATTTTCTTTTCTTGTTCTTGTGCCTGTTTGTTTCGTATAGCTATGCTCAAAAAGGAAAGAACACCGAATCGCAAAGCGCCATAAAATTTACAGAGAATAAAAATCAGTGGGACAAAAAAGTAGTATACCGCGCTCAACTGGATGGAGGTGTTTTGTTTTTAGAGAACAATGCATTCACCTACAATTTCTATGATAAAGAAACGCTCCGTAATAATCACATGGGGAAAAACAAGAGCAGCACAGGAAAGCCCGTAAACTCTCACGCTTTCCGAATGACGTTTTTAAATGCATTAAAAACTGTTGAAACATCTGCCACACAAGTTACTCACGATTATTGCAATTTTTATTTAGGAAAAGATAGAAAAAAGTGGGTGGGCGGAGCGAAAAATTATAGAGAAGTAAATTACAAAAATCTTTACTCAGGAATAGACCTTCAAGTTCTTGGTCTTGAAAACAGTTTGAAATACAACTTGTTTGTTGCGCCTATGGCAGACGCAAACAACATTTCCTTGTTTTATGAAGGACTTGATAACATCAGACTTGAAAAGGGCGCTTTGCTTTTAAAAACAAGTGTAAATGAAATGACAGAGCAACATCCATATGCTTATCAGTGGATTGGTGGAAAACGCGTGGAGGTTCCTTGCGAGTTTGTTTTAAATAATAACAAAGTAGGTTTTCAGTTCCCCAGAGGATATGACAAAGGATACGAATTAGTGATTGACCCCATCTTGGTATTTGCTTGTTCTTCCGGTTCAACCGCAGACAACTTTGGAATGACAGCGACTTATGATGCAGATGGAAATTTGTATTCAGGCGGAACCTGTTTTGATATCGGATTCCCTACTACGCTTGGCGCATACGATGTTACATTTAACGGTGCAACAGCTTACGGACGAACGGATGTTGTTATAACCAAGTACGATTCTTCGGGAACATTTTTACAATATTCAACATATATTGGAGGGGCAACAAGCACAGAAATTGTTACAAGTTTAGTAGTAGACGGTTCAAACGAATTGCTTTTATATGGAGCAACAGGGTCGTCTGATTTTCCTGTAACACCAACCGCATACGACACAACATTTAATGGCGGAATTCTTTTACGATTTGTTTATAACGGAAGTTATTTTGATAATGGAACCGACATCTACGTTGCGAAATTTAATTCCACAGGAACCTCTCTTTTGGCATCCACATATATTGGCGGCTCATTAAACGATGGAGTAAACGTAAACAACGATAGTGTGCTTTTTTCTTCCGGCCCTCCAGCAGTTTATGAATTTCCTTCGGATTCGTTGCAGTATAATTACGGAGATCAGTTTCGAGGAGAAATCAATGTAGATCAATATGGAAACGCCTATATCGTAAGCTCTACACGCTCAGGAAACTTTCCTACGGTAAGTGCATTTGATAATACTTTGGGTGGAAAACAAGATGCCGTTGCATTTAAATTCAATAACTCCCTCTCAACATTGATTTGGAGCACCTATTTAGGAGGAAGTAATAATGATGCCGGATATGCTTTGTCTATTGACGACTCAACCAATGTTTATATTACAGGCGGAACACGAAGCAATAATTTTCCCACAACAGCTGGTGTTTTACAACCAATATATGGAGCAGGAAAAGCAGATGGCTATATCACAAAAATAAAAAATGATGGCTCCGCAATTTTATATTCTACTTATTGGGGCACCGGAGCATACGATCAATGCTATTTTGTTCAATTAGATAAAGACAACGATGTGTATGTTGTTGGACAAACAGAAGGCGCAATGCCTGTAACAGGAGGCGTTTACAGTAATCCGGGAAGTGGACAGTTTATAACAAAAATGAATGAGTCGTTGAATACGCTCATTTTTTCTACGGTTTTTGGTAATGGAGGCGGAATACCAAACATTTCTCCATCAGCATTTTTGATTGATTATTGTGAAAATATTTATGTTTCAGGTTGGGGAGGAAAAATTGTTCCGCCAATTACAAGTACAACAGGAATGCCTGTTACGTTTGATGCTATTCAACCAACAACTGACGGACATAATTTTTATTTGATGGTGCTTTCTACCAATGCCGCTTCTTTGTTGTATGCAACTTATTTTGGTGGCGCAACTAGCTGGGAGCACGTGGATGGAGGAACGAGTCGTTTTGATAAAAAAGGAATTATCTATCAATCGGTTTGTGCAGGATGTGGAGGCAACGATGATTTTCCTGTAACTCCGGGTTCGTGGCCCTATACAAGTCCGATCTATACACCTTTCACACCAGGCGTTCCTTCAACAGGAATTAATATGAATTCGAATTGCAACAACGGAACGTTTAAATTTGATTTCCAAGTTGCAATTGCAGATGCAAATTTTACTTTGGATTATTTGGATGGTTGCGCTCCATTAACGGTGCAGTTTGATAATCAAAGTTCTGTGGGCTCGTCCTACATGTGGAATTTTGGCGGAGGTGATACTACTTCAACCGATTTAAATCCAATCAGAATTTACCCAACTCCCGGAACATATCTTGTTGAACTTTATGTAAACGATCCAGCGAGTTGTAACTTGTGGGATACTGCATATCAGTATGTAACCGTGTATCCGCCAATCACAGCCGATTTTGATTTTACCACTGTTCCTTGCACAAATCAGGTTTCGTTTACAGATTCATCAGCGGTTGGTCCTGTTTCCTGGCAATGGAATTTTGATGACGGAAACTTCTCCAGCACGCAAAATCCAACACATATTTATGATTCAACAGGTACATACGTTGTTACGTTGATAGCCACAAACAGTAATGGTTGCAAAGACACAACGGATGTTACCGTTAACTTTGTTGGAGCCGTTCCTGTTACCGTAAGCCCGAACGTTTCTATCTGTGAAGGAAACACCGCGCAGCTTTTTGCGACAGGTGGATTTGCTTATCTGTGGTCGCCTTCAATAGGGCTGAGCGGAACAACCATCTTCAATCCATTTGCTAGTCCGGATTCCACAACAATTTACACCGTTGCTATTTCAACAGTAAATGGACTAGGCGACACCTGTGTTCAGATTCTGTCAACAACCGTTTTTGTATCAGACCCTACAACTTTCTTGCTTTCTGCAACAGCAGATGACGACACGTTGAGTGCAGGAGAAACAACAATCATTCATGCGATAACCGATACCACACTTACCATTATTTGGAGTCCGGCATCCAGTCTTAGTAATCCATCATCGTTTAATCCGATAGCATCGCCAACACAAACAACAACCTATACTGTAACAATAATTGATTCGCTTGGCTGTCCGAAAACAGCAACAGTAACCATTTATGTTGTTTCGATGCAATGCGATCCAGCGGATGTTTTTGTGCCCAATACGTTTACTCCAAATGGAGATGGACAAAATGATATTTTATATGTAAGGGGAAACATGATTACCGAAATGTATTTTGCTGTTTACAATCGTTGGGGAGAATTGGTGTTTGAAACAACAAAACAAAATGTAGGTTGGGATGGAACATACAAAGGGATGAAAGCCGACCCGGCAGTGTTTGCCTGGTATTTACGAGCAAAATGTTATAACGGAGACGAACTGAAAAAACAAGGAAACACAACAGTGATTCGATAAATGAAAAAAAATAAAATCATACCGTTTTTATTTGTATTAAGCGTTGGTTTTGTCCGCGCTCAGGACATTCATTATTCGCAATTCAACGCTTCGCCACAAAACTTAAATCCGGCTCAAGCGGGTTTGTTTGATGGTGATTGGCGCTTTGTTGGGAATTTCAGAAGTCAGTGGTCGGTTATTCCTGTTCCATACAGAACCTTTTCAATTGCTGCAGACACACGTTTAAGTACGAAATTAAAAAATGATGTTCCTGCTGTTGGACTTATTCTAAACACAGATAAATCCGGAGACTCAAAATTTACAACAACACAAATTTTAATTTCTGGAGCGTACATAAAAAAATTGAACAAAGACTCTACACACTTTGTTTCTTTGGGCATTCAGCCTGGAATAACAACAAAAAGCTTTAATGTTGCTGCACTTACATTCGACAACCAATACGATGGTGACGCTTACAACTCTTCCTTAGCAAGCGGAGAAAATTTTCCTAAAACACGAATGACCTATTTCGATTTAGGTGCAGGACTTGGATATTTATGGAAAAAAAATCATCGTACACTTGTGAATATTGGCGTGTCTACATTACACATCAACCGTCCGAAACAATCATTTTTTAACAACGATGATATTCGCTTAGATATGAAAACGTGTTTGAGTGGAATAGCAGAATTTCCAATCGCAGCCCAATTGGATTTAATGCCAACGGTGATGTATCAACGACAAGGAAAATTTCAGGAAACGGTTGTTGGTTTATTTGGTAAATATCATCTAAAGCCTGTAAACGGAATGACAACAGCTGTTTCGCTTGGTGGATTCTATCGTATGAAAGACGCCTTTATTTTGGTGGCTAACATGGATTATAAAAATTTTAATGTGGGGCTGAGTTACGATGTGAATACCTCAAAATTAATTGAAGCAACAAACCGGAGAGGTGGATTTGAAATTTCTGTGATTTATATTTTCAAAAAAATCAAACCATTTATTGCTAAAAAACGTGTTTGTCCTATTTATATGTAGTGTATGATTGAAGCGAAAAATGTAAATAAGGAGCATGTCCCCCGGAGTTTATCCAGAGCGAAGTCGAAGGAGAGGGGGCAGGGGGAGGAAAAGGGAAGAAGGAATAAAATTTGTTGCTTTGCTTTCATTCTTAGTGTTTGCTTCTTAGTATTTGCTACTTCTTCATTTGCTCAAAAAACAAAAATCCTTTTAGCCGATGGCGACAAATCCTTTGCCGACAAAGATTATTTTTCGGCAGCAGGATATTATAACAGGGCAATTCTTCAAGACTCCTCAGATATTGTTGTTCAATATAAATATGCAGATGCTAGTCGGTTAAACTATGATTATGCTATCGCAGAACATTGGTATTCTAAAGTATTTAAAAAAGATGCACAAGGGAAATTATATCCCGAGTGTTCTTTTTGGTTGGCAACACTCAAAAAAAATAAAGGCGATTATAAGAATGCAAAAAAAATGTTTGACAAGTATGCCAAGAAAAACAAAAAAAAGAAAGACAGTTATTTTGTAAAAAAAGCACTTCAAGAAGTGGCAGCATGTGATTTTGCACAATTGCTGATGGCAACACCGGATAAAACCGTTAGCATCACTCACCTGGATACGATGATAAACAGTAAGGTTTCGGAGTATGCTCCATTTCAGGTTGACAGCCTTTTGTATTTTTCTTCATTGCGTGACGGAAAAGATCGCGACAAAAAAAACAGCATTAACTACAATAAAATTTATACTGCAAAACAAAACGATTCTGTAAAATGGCAAAAGGCTATTGAGTTGGATACGCTTTTTAATCGCAGCGGGATACACAATGCAAACACTTCTTTCAATGCGGATTTCACAAAAGTTTATATTACACGATGTGTTCCTAAAAATGCAATGGAGTTTAATTGCGACATCTATTCATCGGATTATAAAAACGGACACTGGAGTTCTTTGCAAAAGCTCCCAGCAGAAATTAATGCTAAAGGAGCAACAAATACACAACCAGCAATTGGTTTTTTAGGAGAAGAAGAGGTGTTGTTTTTTGCTTCCGACAGAGCAGGTGGAGAAGGGAAAATGGATATTTGGTATAGTAAAATAAGTAAAGACGGAAAGTATGGCAAACCGATAAATGCAGGAAAAAAAGTAAATTCTATTGATGACGAAATCACTCCTTTTTATTGTAAGCCTTGTCAGGAATTATTTTATAGCTCCAATTGGCACAAAGGTTTGGGAGGGTTTGATATTTTTAAAAGTGAGTACAAAGAAAACCAACTAGGAGAGCCCAAAAACTTAGGTTTACCATTTAACAGTAATCTGAACGACATTTATTTTTCAATAAACTCTAAAAAAACACAAGCATTTATTTCCTCTAATCGTATTGGTTCTTACTTCGAAGAAAAAGAAAGTTGTTGCAACGATATTTATATGATCAAGCTTCCTAAAGTGGATGAACCACCTAAAAAGATTGATAGCACACAGATTTTTGTAACTCAGATGAAATTGTTGGTTCCGCTCACATTGTATTTTCACAATGATGAACCGGATAAAAAAACATTGGCAATTACCACTCCCAAAAACTATAAAAAAACATACGAAGATTATTCAGCCATGCGCGATTTGTATAAAAAAGAATATTCAAAAGGTGCAAAAGAGGCTGATTTAGAAAGAGCAGTTGGTGACATAGATAATTTGTTTGACGACTCAGTAGATGCGGGAATGCAGGATTTAGAAAAATTTGCTATACTGCTAAAAAAGGTTTTGGCCGACAGCGAAAAAGTAACCATTACCATGAAAGGTTTTTGTAGTCCACTGGCTTCTACCGATTACAACGTGAATCTTGCCAAACGAAGAATTTCAAGCTTGAGAAACTATTTTAGAGAATATGAAAACGGCATTTTTGTAAAATACATCGACAATAAAAATCCCAAAGAAGGAAGGATTACCTTTTTTGATGAAGATATTGGTGAGTTGAAGGCGCGACCAAACGTGAGTGACGACTATTACGATACAAAAAACTCCATTTATAATCCTGTAGCCGCCTTGGAGCGGAAAATACAGATTATTGCCATTTCTACCTTTTCCGACAACAGGGAATAAAACATTTTCTTCTTTTAGTGCGTTTTGTTAATGGAATGTAAAGGAAAATGAACTTCTTTTTTCCTTTTAAAAATCCCCTAAATTGTTTAATTTTGTAGGAGACGACTAATTTTTTATGCGAAGAATTTTATACATCATTTTATTCCTGTTTCCTTCTGTTGTGGTTGCTCAAGTTGGGCAAAACATCGTTCCAAACGGATATAATAAGTTTTATTACGACAATGGAAAAGTTTCCAGTGAAGGACCTATGCGTGATGGAAAGCCGGATGGATATTGGAAAACGTACTCACTTAACGGAGTTTTAAAATCAGAAGGCAACAGAAAAAACTATCAGTTGGATAGTGTCTGGAAGTTTTATAGCGAGCAAGGGAAACTGGCATTTGAATTCAACTACAGAGAGGGTAAAAAAAACGGACCCAAAAAAACATTTGATACAAAAGAGGGAGCGCTTGCTGTTTCAGAAAGCTTCGAAAACGATGTTAAACAAGGAAATACAACACAATATTACAAACCACAAAAACAAGCCGACTCAACATTTGGTCCGGTTAAAGTAAAAAAAATTATTCCGTTTGTTGCTGGAAAAGAAGAAGGACAAGGATATGAATTGTCGCCCGATAGCACCATAATTACGCTCACTCTTTATAAAATGGGCTTTATCCAAAAAGAAGAAAGAGTAAACCGTAGAGACGAAGCTGGATTAAAACAAGGGTCGTGGAAAACGTTTTACCCCTCCGGAATTATAAAGACAGAAGTGGTTTTTATGGATGATAAAATGAATGGCTATTTGAAGGAATATTCAGCGAATGGGAGTTTGTCCAACACAACAAAATATATAAACGGAGTATTGCAAACCAATGCTCCCGAACTGGCGAAACTGGATGTAAAAACGTCTTACCATGAAACAGGGACAGTAAAATTCACAGGAACTTACAGAGATGGAGTGGCGGAAGGAATTCACAGAGAGTTTTCTCCCGAAGGAAAAGTAATAGCTGCAAAAGTTTATGTGGATGGATATTTAACAGGAGAAGGAATTTTAGATACCGCAGGACGTCAACAAGGTCCCTGGAAAGAATACCATCAAAATGGAGAATTGAAATCGCAAGGAGAATATTTAAACGGAAAAAGAATTGGTGATTGGGTGTTTTATCACTCAAATAAAAAGCTGGAACAAAAAGGAAAATACGATAAAAAGGGAAGAGCACAAGGTCCTTGGAAATGGTATTACGAAAGCGGAAACTTATTGCGTGAAGAAAACTATCGCAACGATTTGCAGGATGGAACTATGATAGAGTATGGAGATTCGGATTCGGGACAAGTTATTACTAAGGGCGATTATATTGACGGACAAAAAGAAGGGCCCTGGATGCTGGAACTTCAAGAATACAAAGAAGAAGGTGTTTTTAAGGCCGATCAACGTGAAGGAGAATGGAAACATTATTATACAGAAAATGGGAAACTCCGATTCATAGGAAAATTTGTAGATGGTATTCCAGATGGCATGCAACTGTATTATTATTTGAATGGAAAAGAAAGACAAACAGGAAAATATTTAGGTGGACTGAAAGAAGGGGAATGGAAATTTTATGATGAAACAGGATTGTTAATCCTGACAATTCTTTATAAAAGTGATATTGAAATAAGATTTGACGGAATAAAAGTAGCACTTGAATCATCCACATCAGAGCCAAGTATAAAATAATTGATTATATGACGCTTTCAAAAAAAACGAAACCTCAATTAATAGCTGAAATAAAAAAACTTCAGCGAAAATTTGAGCTTTTGCAAAAGAAGCAATTGGAAGCAGGTTCATATTTCGGCAGCCCAAATTTAAATAGTGCCGAATGGAGTTCCTTCTTCAAAAGTTCATTAAACACAATTGTAATTATTGACAAAAAAGGAATCATACTCGATATCAACAAGGTGGCGGCACCTACAAAAAAAGAAAACATAATTGGCAAGAGCGTATTTGGATTTGTTGTTAAAGAGGCCACAAAAACAATGAAATCGGCTATTGACAAAGTTTTTATAACAAAAAAACCTCAAGAATATAATAGTTGGCGAATAGATGAAACAGGCCAATCGCATTACTATAGAACAAAGGCAACAGCACTAGTTGAAAACAAAAAAGTTATTGCAGTAATTTTAGATGCTACTGAAATAACAAGTGAAATACAAATCCACCTGCAATTAAAAGAAAGTGAGCATAAGTTTAGAATGCTTGCAGAAAATGCAACGGACTTGGTTTATAGATACTCTTTGTTTCCCGAACCCAAATACGAATATGTTAGCCCTTCCGTAAAAGCATTTACCGGATATTCTCCAAGAGATTTTTATTCTAACCCACTATTGGTTTTTAAAATTGTTCATCCGGAAGATCTTCCTTTACTTGGCGATTCTGAGAAATTAATAAAAGAAAAAGCCAGATTAAGAGATGTAAAACAGCCAGAGATTACTGTTCGTTGGATTAAAAAAGATGGTTCAATAATTTGGGCAGAAACGCGCACAAAGCCCATTTTTGATAATGAAAAAAGACTCATAGCTATTGAGGGAATATCAAGAGATGTGACCGCACAAAAACTGAGCGAAGAAAAATTGAGGGATAGTGAAGAACGCTTTAAAATTCTTTCCAATGCTACTTTCGAAGGAATTATTTTTTCCGAAAACGGAAAAATTATTGATGCAAACGATCAGTTTGTAAAAATGTATGGCTACAAATCGTCAAAAGAAATTATCGGAAAGAATTTAATAACCGATTTTGTTGTGGAAGACCAACAATCCTTAGCTAGAAAATTTGTTAGGCTGCCTGTTTCTAAGCCCTTTGAAGTAGATACCATTCGAAAGAACGGAACAAAAATTACTGTAGAAACAAAAGGACAAAACATTCCCTATTTTGGAAAAACAATTCGTGCAACAGTTATATACAATATCACCGAACGAAAACAATATGAGTTTAATTTAAGGGAAAGTGAGCGCACACTTTCTACTCTTATGAACAATCTCCCTGGTATGGCATACCGTTGCGAAAATGACGACAAATGGACGATGAAGTTTGTGAGTAAAGGGTTTCAAGAACTTACTGGTTATAACCCCAAAGAAATTATTAATAATAAAAAGCGAGCATTTTCTGATATTATTCATCCAAAAGATAGGAGTTTGGGGAAGGAAGAAATACGAAGGGCGCTTTTAAAACAAGTACCTTTTGAAATTGAGTACCGTTTGATTACTGCTACCGGAGAAGAAAAGTGGGTGTGGGAAAAAGGGGAAGGCGTTTTTTCTGACGATGGAAAACTATTGTTTTTAGAGGGCTTTATTACAGATATTGGAGACAAAAAACAATTTGAAAGAGAATTAAAACGAAGTCGTGAAAACTATAAAAGTTTAGTAGATTATTCTCCTGATGGTGTAATTATTCATGTGGATGGAATTGTAAAATTTGCTAACCCAAGCGCTTTAAGAATAGTTGGCGTAGATGGTTTTGAAGAACTTGAAAACGTATCGGCATTCAACTTTTTTTTGCCAGAATACCACGAACAAATTATGGATAGGATAAAGCGCACCAAAGCGGGAGAAGATTTAGACTTTGTAGAGGTGAAAATTAAAAACATAAGGGGTGAAATTGTAACGCTCGAAACCAAATCAATTCTTATAAGGTTCAACGGCTACGATGCCATTCAAGTGGTTTTTCATGACATTACCGAGAAAAAATTGTTATTAAAAGAACAGGCAAGAGCTCAAATTGCGGAGGAAACAAACGAGTTGTTGGAGCAAGAAATTACCAAAAGAAAAGTTATTCAACTTCAATTATTAGAATCACAAAAGTATACGCGACTCATCATCAATGGGTCTCTTGATATGATTTGTGCCTCCGACAGAAAAGGATTTATTACAGAATTTAACAATGCGGCACAAAAAACATTTGGTTATACAGCGGAAGAGGTACTTGGCAAACATGTAAGCATGTTGTACGAAGATCCTAATGAGCGTATCAAAATTACAGATGACGAACTTTACAAAAAAGGAGCTTATGCTGGTGAAGTTTTAAATAAACGCAAAAATGGCGAAAAGTTCGTAGCTTATTTATCGGCTTCTGTACTTAAAAATGAAGATGGTGAAGTAATTGGAGCAATGGGTGTTTCCCGGGATATTTCTGAATTAAAAAAAGCAGAAGAAACACTCCGAACCCAATCAGCAAAATTTAATGCTATTATCGAAAGCAGCTCTCACTTTATTTGGACAATAGACAAAGATTATTGTTTCACAACATTTAATCAAAATTTTAATAAAGAAGTAGCATCTAGATATGGGAAAAATGCAAAATTGGGGCAATCCATGTTTTTTACAAATTCCGAATCGGAGAAAACGTACAATGATTTTTTAATCAAAAAGTACGAAGGCGCATTTGTGGGAAACCCACAATATTTTGATATAAGTTTTTTTGACGGCAAAGGAGCTGAGAATTGGAGAGAGATTTATTTAAACCCAATCTTAGCCGAAGATGGATCTGTAATTGAAGTTTCTGGAATCAGTCATGATATAACCGAGAAAAAAATATCGGAAGAACGGATTCGGTTATCACTTCAAGAAAAAGAAGTATTGTTAAAGGAAGTTCATCACCGTGTTAAAAACAACTTACAAGTAATTTCAAGTATTTTAAATCTTCAATCGTCTTATGTAAAAGATGAAGGAACACTCCAAATATTAAAAGAGAGCCAGAACCGCATCAAATCGATGGCATTTATTCACGAAAGCTTGTATCAAACAAAAGACTTTTCAAGCATTAATTTTACGGAGTATGTAATAAACTTGTCGCAGAACTTAATCCATTCATATTCGAATTTCGACAATGAAGTGAAATTAAACCTTGACATTCAAAATGTTTTTCTTAATTTAGACCTGGCGATTCCATGTGGACTCATCATCAACGAGATTGTATCCAACGCTTTAAAATATGCTTTTGTCGATAAAGGAGAAGGGGGAGAGATTACCATCAAGATGAAGACCGAAGGCGATAATCTAGAGCTGAGGATTGGTGACAACGGCAAAGGGTTGCCCAAAAGCATTGATTACCGAAATACCGAGTCGCTCGGATTACAATTAGTTGTAACTTTGACCGATCAATTGAGTGGAACAATAGAATTGGATACCGAAAAAGGAACAAACTATACCATTATATTCAAACATAATCAAGTAAAAAATCGCATATAAAATGTCAAAAACAAACATCCTTATAGTTGAAGACGAAAGCATCGTAGCAAAAGATATTCAACATAGCCTTAAAAAGCTCGGATACACAGTAGTTGGAATGTGTTCAACGGGCGAAGATGCAATCAGAACAGCAGAAGAAACAAAGCCGGATTTAGTTTTGATGGACATTATGCTAAAAGGCGAAATGAGCGGGATTGAAGCAGCCGGACAAATTCGAGAAAAATACAATATTCCAATTATTTATTTGACTGCTTATGCCGATGAAAGCACCTTAAGCAAAGCAAAAGTTTCTGAACCCTACGGATATATTATTAAGCCTTTCAAAGAAATTGATTTACATACTTCAATTGAAATGGCGATTTACAAGCACGAGAAAGAAACAGATGTGAAAAAGGAAAGAGATTTCTTGTACTCGATTGTTGAAAACAAAGAATCAAAAGACATCATTTTCGTAAAATCAAATTCTCGTTTGGTAAAAGTAAAAACCAGTGATATTTATTTTGTAGAGGCACTAAAAGATTACGTTGTTATAAATACAAACAACGCCAGATATACTATCCACAGCACAATGAAAGACATTGAGAAAAAATTGCCATCAAGTGATTTTATTCGTGTTCACCGTTCATTCATTGTTCGGATCGATAAAATTGTGGCTATCGAACAACCGAATTTGATTTTGGAAGAAGACAAAAAATTAATTCCTATCGGTGGTTCTTATAAAGATGATTTAGCGAAGAGATTGAATATGATTTAATATATTTTATCAGAAATATAAAACGCCATTTCTTTAATTAAGAGTGGCGTTTTTTTGTTGCTCCATTTAAGCTAAAATGTTCTTCATTCAAATTTATTCTCGGTAAAATAAAGAATGTGTTTGTCTGTCAAAAAAGCCAATCACACCGTTTTGGTTATTGAAGTATGTTTTCCAAATATTTCTAGTTAGGTTTATTGAGATTGTTGTGTCTATTTCTGACACAATAACATCTCTGTATGTGTTGCCTCCTAAAACTAACGAGTCTAAGATATAGTCGCCCTCATGCACTTTAATTGTTGGAGCGAAAATAAAGGAGTTATAACAATCAAAAATAGAATAACTCAACTGTCTGCTTTCCTCATTATCTCCATATCCACCTTGTGTAATTTCACTTGTCGATAACCTAATGTCAATAGAGTTATTGCCTCTTGAAGTATCACTAACTGCTTTTAAGTTCGCGTCTCCAAAACATTGCAGACTATGGCAACCTGTCCAATTAGAATTAACTTCTTGAACATATCCTTTTGAAGCTGTTTTTTCGGTAACAATAAATTTTATTCTGCTACCTGCTGAATTAATAAATGTTAGACTGTCTGAAATGGAGTCTTTAATCCAAGTTAAATAGTCGGGATTAAAATCGGCACAAACAACATTGTCGCACTTGCAAGAAAATATTTGCACCAAAGTCAAAAGCATTAAAACGTAAATAAGTTTTTTCATCTGATTTAATTTGAATAAATTCGATTCGTATCGATTTTAATAATTACCGCTAACGTCAGTCTGTGAAAAAACTAAATTTTATGTTGTTTGTATTCGGGTAACCTCCTGTAGTCTACCCTTATCTCAAAGTATGACAAAGGGATAATTGGTGTAAAGAGCAATTATGCTATACTTAATGAACCGCCCTGTAGGAGAACCCTACGCAGGGTGGTGTGAGAGGCGCAACCGTCAGTTAATTCTGGCGGAGCCG
>CAYWAV010000012.1:0-25904 GCA_964456225.1 uncultured Chitinophaga sp.
TTCGTTCAGGCTTTTTCTCCCGCATGTGCGGGACCAAATACAATAGCGCAAACGAAAAAAGCGAATTCCGCTTTACAAGAAAAATTATTGTAAATTTATAGACTGGGCTTCGTAGAAAATTAATAATTAGGAAACGCTTTATGCTCCTGCTCTGAAAACGTTATGGGTAATTGCAGTGGCCATTGAACATATGACATTTATGAAAAAATATTTATTCTTCATTTTCCTATCAGCATGTTTCTCATGTAAGAAAGAGAAACTTTCCTCTGAAGACAATTATTACCAACCAAAAATTGGGGATAGTTTTGAATGGAGATTAGACAGCATAGGTTTAAATGAAGTAAATCAATATACTTGTAATATAATAGATATTGATGCTTTCTCAGCAACGAAGGAATTGGTTGATGCTTTTCACGCAAGAGGAATTAAAGTGATAGCATATATTTCAGTAGGCACTTTGGAAACATATAGACCTGATGCCAATTTATTACCGACAGAAGTTATAGGAAATATATATCCTGATTGGCCAGACGAACGCTTTTTAGACATCAGACAAATTGCAAAGTTGAAGTTATTTATTACTTCACGATTTGACATGATAAAATCAAAAGGATTCGATGGTATAGAACCTGATAATATTGATATTTATGGCGAAATAACTGATTTTAATTTAACACTAGATGATACAAAAATATTCTGTGAATGGATTATTAATGAGGCGCATATCCGAGGACTTTCCATAGGGCAGAAAAACACAGAAGAGTTAGTTCCTTTGTTATATAAAAAATTCGATTGGGCATTAACAGAAAATGTTTTTTATCAGAACATTCAAAATGATTTCTCTCCTTATATTTCTGCTGGAAAACCAGTCTTTTCAGCAGAATATACTGACGACATGGATATATCGCATTTCAATACTTTTGTATGCACTAAAGCTATACAATTAAAATATTTTGCCTTTTTAAAACATAGAGATTTAACACAATGGACGTATGAATGTAACTAAAAAAACAATCCTAATTTTTATCAGCTGCCTGTTTGCGATTTCAATCCAGGCACAAACTTCCCTTAACTTATACCCGTTAAATGGAGCCATTGGCGTAAAGTTTTTTTCCGAAAAAAAGATTTCACTTGAGCCAAGGTTTGATTTTCAGTTTGATTTTGTAAATGGTGAATCTAATATATTTATGAATACTGAATTGCTGACAACTGTCAACTTTCTAAGAGAAGAAAAATTTAATTTGTATTCTGGTATTGGATTAGGCGCTAATATATATAACCAAGCGCAAAGTAATTTCAGTGGGTCTGTTCCTCTTGGTGCAACATATTACATAAACGATAATAAACGCATAGCAATTATTGGTGAATGTGGAATAAAAGTTACTGCGTTGGATTTTATTAAATTAAAATCTTATGCCTTAATTGGAATACAAATACGTTTAAGTAGAACTACCACCATGACAAAATAAATGAACGATTAAAACAAGCAGCATAATGCTGGCAATGTCCATCTACAATTTATCGATGTGAAAAAGAATAAAATCTTTAGTCAAACTTTCATTTGGTTCTAGCTTGGCAATATAAAATCGGTATATAAAACTATTCCATAGGCAAAAAAAAAGAAAAAAAGAAAAAAAGAAAATATTAATATTAAATGAAACTAAGCAAATTATTACTTTTTATAAGCATCACATTAGTTGGTTGTACAATCATAAATCCAATTCGTAAATCACCCTACAAAACTTTCACTGCAAATATTAAGAAACAACCATTTGATTTAATTATTGTACCTGGTGTTCCCTATGTGAACAATAAGTGGAGTAAAATCATGCAATCACGAATTCAATGGTCCAAATTCTTAATCGAAAAGAAATATGCTAGCAATGTAATGTACTCAGGCGCTGCAGTGCAAACACCCTATATTGAAAGTAGAATAATGGGCTTGTATGGACATGCAATGGGTATTCCAAATGAGAATATATTCACAGAAGAAAAAGCCGAGCATAGCACTGAGAATGTTTATTATTCATATTACTTAGCCAAAGAAAAAGGATTTAAAAACATCGCATTGGCAACCGACCCTTTTCAAACTAATAATTTAAGCGCTTATATTAAAAAGCACAAATTGGAAATTACACTTTTACCCATTTTGTACGATACAGTTTATATCATGAATAAAACTGAACCAAAAATTGACCCAACCACAGCAAGAGTTGATTCTGCAACATTTACACCTTTAAACCAACGAGAAGGACTATTTAAACGATTGCGAGGCACTGCTGGTAAAAATGTAAAGCACAAGGACTAAATTTATATTTCGTTGTTACCTTTGCTTCTGAACAATTTAATTAATCAATTCCTAAAAAATATGGCTTATCGACTAATTTTATTTTTGCTAATTAATTTTGGAGCACTTGCTATCGGAGGATTATTCACTGGCAAAGGCGTTCCATCTGAATGGTATCAAAATCTAGACAAAGCACCCTGGACGCCTCCTGGCTGGGTTTTCGGATTTGCTTGGACCGCCATTATGATTTGCTTTACTGTGTACATGGCGTACTTGTGGCCAGCAATTGAAAATAAAAAATGGGTACTGCTCTTATTTACCACTCAATGGATTTTGAATGTGATGTGGAACCCTGTGTTTTTTCATTATCACAATGCCTTCGCTGGACTCTTCATTATAACTGGACTCACACTTCTGATGGGATTTTTTCTATTTTGGTTTTGGCCTGAGATGAAATTGAAATCCATTTTGATTCTCCCCTATTTCATTTGGTTAATTATTGCAACATCATTAAATGGTTATATTCTTTTTAAGAATTGATAGGAGAATTGAAAAGTAAATAAACAGAATGCCTAAATCATATTCTTCTGTTTGAACAAAGCACCTTTCAAAATATTATATTTCAACGACACTTCTACTCCACCATTAAACTTTGATACTTCTTTATAGGAAGAAACATTTACATCATAAGAAACACCAAATGTAAAATCTGACATAGTGAAAAACACGGAAGGAATTATAGCATCCTTGTATCTGTAATAAACACCAATGCCTAATGCTGATTCAGTAATTAAACCTGTAATTTTTGTTTCGTTTTTAAAACGGTATCGAATGGCGCAACCTGCAGTAATTTCCATTGCTTTGCCTTGCTGAAAATAAATTAAAGAAGGAAGGAATGCGACTTTTGTTCCTGGTCGGTCGAGATGAGCATTCATATTCACCACCAACTTTCCATACAATTTTTCGGAAACATTAAAATATTTTTGTGAGGGTTGATTCAAATGAAAATAGGCAACACCAATATCTACTTTCCTTTTTTCGTTGCGAGCAAATTTTACTTTGCCATTCGAATATTCATAATACAATCCGGCAGCTAAATCTAAATAGAAAAATGCATTATTAGGAGTGGTTTCATAATTCGCCATTGCAGTGTTAAAACCTTGTCCATCGTATTGATTTCCCCAATTTAAACCAGCCAGATTCACTTTTCTTTGAGCACCACCAACAGATAGTCCCATCGAAAATTTACTTTCTCTACTAACGGGTAAAATGGCAGCGAGACATAAATTAGCTTGCGTTAAACCAAAGTTAGAATCTCCAGCTTTATCACTAAAAAAATTTAGTCCGGCACCCAAATGAGCATTTTTTTCTTTCTTATCAAACAAGGGCATATCCACAGAAGCAGCAACTGTATTAAAAGCATTGCCCATCGCCATCCACTGATTTTTATAATTCACAATTGCACGAACATAACCGCTGTATACACCAGTAGCACCTGGATTCAACAACTGAGGTGTTTCATTGTATTGAGAAAAATGAACATCCTGTGCAAAGGCCTCTCCCCCGGCCCCTCTCCAAAGAGGATGGCTGAGAATAATAATAGAAAAAAGTAAAATGTGTTTTTTCATTTTTATACGTTTCGCCCCCTCTCCTGTGGAGAGGAGATTAAGGGCTGAGGTTTATCTAACAAGCGTAATGTTTCCTTTTTTCTCCACTCTCATCCCATCAGGCATTATACCTGAAACTCTGTAAGCAAATACTCCTGCGTTACATGCTTGTCCCATAAATGTTCCATCCCATCCTTGAGATCTGTCATTGGTTTGAAAAACTTCTTGTCCCCAGCGATTATAAATATGAAATTCTAATTTATCAATGCTACCTAAAACAAATAAAATATCATTGTTATTATCCCCATTAGGAGAAAAAACATTTGGTATTCCAACTTCGGAGCCACCTTGAGGTTCGGATGTTAAACGAAAAACAGCAATCACATTTTCACTTGATGTAAACGAAACCTCTGCTGTATCGCTTGTACTGCTAGGTGTTGGAGTGTGACTCGGCATTTCCCAATGATCAAAAACATAAGGACTATTCGGGATTGCTTTTAATTTTGTAACAATTCCACCAAAATAACTTCCTGAAAAAATATAAGATGGAGGAACAATACTGTTGATTTGAATATTTCCTGCTCCGGCTGGTGATACATCAAATGTCACTACATAAGGTCCAGTTAAAGAATAACAATCAATTAAACCTTGAGTCAAAGCAGTACAACGTTGATCAACTTCCGATCTGAAAGTAGCAGCATTTGCTTTCCATGTGGCATAAGAACCGCCCCACTTAGCGCACTGAGCGGTCATTTCCGGATCAATAACAGCAATCATACTATCTAACAATGGAAGTGCGAAGGAGCAATTCAATTTTGTATTCATCAAATCGATGTAGCGTGATTGATAATATTGTTCGAAATCAGGATTAGCCATTAAGGCATTTAATATTTGCGTATGCCCTTGTCCGCCCGGATCAGGTAAGCCTTCCACATTACAAGGATCAGCATTGGGTGATGGATCAGGAACTCCTGTATAGTTAATATAGTGTCCGAGAATTGCATCCATATCCCAAAGCGTGTAACGCCATTTCTTTTTATCACCAGCAGGATCTAATCCTCTCCACCATGCGGTATTCCAATCCAACCAATCGGAAGTTACAAGCCATGAATTAAAAACAAAATAATCAACAAAGCTTTCAATATTAAAAACGCTATCTACAAAAGCGTAATTAGCGGGAACAGCCATACTATTAGATGTAATGTAATTTCTAATAAAGTTCCAATCAGTAGTTGCTTGCCCGGTTGCTGGTGTATAAGCTTCCCATGTTCCGCCCCATGTTTGAAGAAACTCTACAAATGGTTCATCTTGTTTGTAATAATAATCTGTAAAATCCAAATCATCCACTTTTTCACGAACATCATAAACTCCCCAATATTGTCCGTTTATATAAACAATTACAGGCGCCCAAGAACGTTCGTCCATGTGCAAGCCAGCTCTTTGTGAAAGGTGGTGTGCGTATGAATCGCGGATGTGTGCCGGAGCACCCGGAGCATAAGGGTAGTTATCATTTGCTGCTGCTTTAAAAATCAAACGTTGAAAAGAACTTCGTGCCTTTGTAGCAAATAGTGGAGAGTTTACACCATAGTTATAACCCATTTCATCTTTTGAAACATAATCGAATCCTCTTTGGCTGTATGCCCAGGAATCGTTTCCATGTTCATTTGTTTCACCATTTGTTTCAGCAATCAAAACCTTAGCTTTGTTGTAATACTCCAATCCAGTTTCTGCAGTCAATTGGGTTCCACCCAAAAGATCATCTGTTAGATCACCAAAAACAGAAACAACGGGAATGGTATGTGTTTGATTGATGAAGTATGTATTACTTTCTATAAAACTTGCAGGCTCCAAAGGATTTGCACTAAAAGCTTTTGCACGCAAAACGGTTGTAGTCGACACACTTACAGGTGTACTGTACAAAGTAGATGCGGCTGTAGGGATTGAACCATTTGTTGTATAACGAATTGTTAATCCTGCGGTTGCAGTAATTGTAATTGTTTGTCCGCCTCCATAAAACCCTGATGCAACGCTCATAACAGGCTTAGCAGCATATTCTAACATTGCTCCTGTATTGTTTGCAAGAAGAGTTGGAGTTGTAAATACCGACCAAGTTGCAGCACCATTTGTTGTTCTTCCTCTAGAATGATTTGCTTGCGTTGGGTTCAAAGCCATTCCATCAATAATAGTTCCAGCTGGATCTGCGAAAACAATATCTTCCGGTTTAGTTTGAGTGAATTTTATTCCTGCATGAATATTTGTACCAACAACTGTGTTTTTTCCCGATGCCCAAATTCTTATAAATCCACCGGCATTAATTGAAACACCAGCAGGAATAGGCCATTTGGTTGGGTTACTAATTTTATCACTGATATGATAACCACTTAAATTTACCGTAGTAGCACCTGCATTATAGAGTTCAATCCAATCTGGTGTTTCTCCGAAGTTATCGGTAATACTCATATTTGAACAAGAGAATTCATTAATCATCACTTGTGCATTTGCCTTTTCTGCAAAACAGAATAAAGCAATAGTTAGTGCGAATAGTTGGAAGTAATTTTTCAAATTCATGAAAAATGATTTTAAATGAATGTTTTATTTTAAATAAACTCAACTAAGTTAAGACTTTTATCTTGATTTTCAAAAGATTATATAAACATCCGGCTGTTCATTAAACATAAAAAAGGCATCGAAATAAGCTTTCGATGCCTTCTAAATGTCTTTTATTGATCTTAATTTTTCTAGAATTTAACGCTTAAGCCTATGCCCATATTGAACCCGCTTCCTTTGAGCTTGTATTCCCAGTTGTTTTCATCATTTAAGTTAGAATCGTTGTTATTGGAAAAAAGGATGCTTGGGTAAGTGTAGCCCATATAACCAACCTGAAATAAAATTCCTACGTGTTGTGCTTTTCCGAAATAAATTTTAGGCTTCAAGTGAATTCCGTAATTCAGTCCATTATCTTTTCCTCCTGCACCGCTATTATCTTTGGAAGAGGGATCTGTATCTGGATTATTTTGCGAATACTTAAAGTTAGAATAGCCCATAGTCAAGCAAAGAGGCATATCGAAGCGTTTCCCTTTCACTAAATGGAAATTAACATCTACACCAAAATCAATTGAACGAACTTTTGGTTGATAATTATAAACCGTTTGTACTAGTCCAACGTAAACAGTATCGTGTTCTTCTTCAGCAATGTATTTCGAAAAACCAAAACGAAATCCTATTCCTAACCAATCGGTAACACCATACTCACCATTTAATCCGAAAATAGTTGCCGCTGCACCATCCGTAGTATCTTCTACTACGCGTCTTTTTGCGATAGCCGATCCTGTCCAATAATCTTCATCAAATTCAGCGTGAATCTTAGTTTTATAAATAGCGAATCCAATACTAGGATCAATTGTGATTGATCCTTTATGAAAGGCTTTGTCATCTTGTGCATTTATTACACTGAAAGAGAAACAAGCAATAAAAAAAGAAAAAAGTAGTTTTTTCATGTTTTTAAAAATTAGTTTAATTAAAATACTATACGAATTTAGAAAAATATCTTGAGTCTAAAACATCTTTCTCATAAAGTATACTGCTAATGTTATCAACAAAATTCCTATACAATTTAAAACAAATCCAGCCTTTAACATATCCTTAACTTTTAAACGTTTGCTACCAAAAACAATAGTGTTTGGAGCAGTTGCCACCGGTAGCATAAATCCCAATGAAGAGGCTAAAGTTGCTGGCAAAAGTAATATTAAAGGGTGAACATTTATTGTCAACTGAACTGCAATCAAAATAGGCAACATTAATTGAATGCTTGCTACGTTTGAAGCAAACTCACTAATGATAGTAATCAATATACAAATCCCAAATATCAATAAATAAATATTTGTTTCTGGAGTAAATTCAAGTTGAGTGGACAACCAATTACTTAGCCCTGAAAGCTCAAAACCTTTTGCTAAAGCAAACCCGCCTCCGAACAACAGAATGATATCAAATGGTAATTTTGAAGTTTCTTCCCATGTAATTAGTGCTCTTCCTTTTACAGATTTTGATGGGATTAGAAATAATAAAATTGCCATAAAAATAGCAACCGTTCCATCTAATAAAAATTCTTTGTTAGGAAAAAGATTGCTCCAGCCATGCATTTTAAATATTCCAAAATCAATATCAGCTCGAGTAAACCACAATAAAGCTGTGCATACAAATATGCTTGAAACTATTTTTTCTTCAAGCGACATTTTCCCTAAACGTAAATAAGCATCCGAAAAATATGTTTTTTCAATATTTAAAACTGCATTCTTTTTGATAAACATTTTTTTTAAAACAAAAAATGCTAAAAACAGAAACAAAATAGAAATAGGAAAAGCAATTTTAAACCACGCAAAGAAATTCATATCATGGTTATCAGGAAATTTATCGGTATACTCTCTTAAAAAAATCATATTAGTTGGTGTCCCGACTAATGTTGCCATTCCTCCTATTGTAGCGGAATATGCTAATCCTATTAATAATCCGGTAGCCATTTTGTGCGACTCAGACTCATCTTTAAAATGCTGCTCAATTTGGACTATTACAGCTAACACGGCCGACAATAACATCATTACAGTTGCAGTATTTGAAATCCACATAGAAAACGAATACGATGTTAGCATCACACCTAATAAAATTTTTGATGGGCTAGTCCCCATTAGCGTCAATATTTTTAAAGCAATTCGTTCATGTAAATTCCAACGTTCAATGGCAAATGCAATAATAAATCCTCCAATGAAAAGAAAAATAATCGGATCCATGTATTGAAACGCAGTGGTTTTTGAATCGGCAATTCCAAAAATGGGAAGTAAAATTATTGGAAGTAAAGCTGTTACTGCTAAGTGAATAGCTTCGGTTAACCACCAAACGGCCATCCAAACGGCTACAGCAGCCATTCTAGTAACCAAAGGATTACCAGGCATTAAATCAAAACCGAAATAAATAATTGCGGCCAAAAATGGCCCAAGAATTAATTTTATTTTTTTAGCCGAAATCATATTCTGTTTTTTGTTCTGAAATTATTTTTAGTTTTACAAGCAGATTATAAAACAAACATAAGCATATTCTTTTTTATCGAACAGTATTAAAAAACAAGAATGAGTCAACTAAGAATAATATTTATGGGCACTCCCGAATTTGCTGTGGAGTCGTTAGATATACTTGTAAAAAACAACTATAATATTGTGGGAGTAATTACTGTTCCAGATAAACCTGCGGGGCGCGGACAAGAAATTCAGCAATCTGCTATCAAAAAGTATGCTTTAGAAAAAGGCTTGAATATTCTTCAACCCGAAAAATTAAAAGATGAACATTTTCTTGAGCAACTAAAAAATTTAAATGCGGATTTACAAATTGTAGTTGCATTCAGAATGTTGCCCGTAGTAGTTTGGGACATGCCTAAACTTGGAACATTCAACCTACATGGCTCATTGTTGCCTCAATACAGAGGTGCCGCTCCAATCAATTGGGCAGTAATAAATGGCGAAAAAGAAACCGGTGTTTCTACCTTTTTTCTGCAGCATGAAATTGACACAGGTAAAATTATTTTCAGAGAAAAAACTCCAATTGGAGAAAATGAAACAACAAGAGAAATTCATGATCGTTTGATGATTATAGGTGCGAACTTAGTTTTGAAAACAGTAAAAGCAATTGAAGAAAATGACTACCCGCAAATAGATCAATCAGAATTTATTTCAAACGGAGAACAAGAAAAGCATGCTCCAAAACTATTTAAAGATGACTGCAAAATAGACTGGAGTAGAAATGCTACAGCTATTCACAATTTCATTCGTGGCTTAAGCCCATATCCAGCAGCATTCTCAAGCTTTGTTGCCCCTGACGAAAAAATTTATTCGGTAAAGTTCTTTAAAACTGAAAAAGAAATTTGCACTCCAACACATACTATATATAGTATAGTTACCGATTCGAAAACGGATTTAAAGATTGCAGTAAAAGAGGGCTATATTATAGTTAAAGAATTGCAATTAGCAGGAAAGAAGAAAATGGCTACAAGAGAATTCCTGAGAGGATTCCCGATGAATAGCGACTGGAAAGTATCTTAATAATTTGCTGATTTTCAATACTTACTACCACTACTACCGTTCATTATTAGACTACTAACTGCCTGCGCTTTAACAATAAAAGTCTGTTCAATAATCAATTTTTCTGAACAATAGCTATATATAGCCTTACAGACTGAGTTATTAACAAAAAGGCGACTTATCAACAAATTTTCGTTTTTTTGGCTCTAAATGTTGCACAAACACTGAATCTTACTAATTTTGTTATATAATTAAATGTTAAACCCTTTTAAAACAAAACAAAATGAACAAAGCAGAATTAGTTGACGCTATCTCAACAGAAGCAAAATTGACAAAAGCAGATGCTCAAAGAGCATTAGATGCATTCGTAAACGCTACAACAAAAGCACTTAAAAAAGGTGACAGAGTTGCATTAGTTGGTTTCGGATCTTTCTCTATCTCTAAAAGAGCTGCTAGAGTTGGTCGTAACCCTCAAACTGGAAAAGCAATTAAAATTGCTGCTAAAAAAGTTGCAAAGTTCAAAGCTGGCGCTGATTTAGCTAAAACAGTTAACAAATAGTCGTTGACTAAAGCAAAATAAAAAAGTCTCGCAGAAATGCGGGACTTTTTTATTTTATGTACTTTCGTTCCTCAAAAAATTAAGTATGAGCAAACAAGATAAAATAAACAATTTCGACCCAAACGGTTTGGGTGATGCAAACAATAATATTTATGGCTTACCATTCACAATTGATGAAGCCGAAGTTGTGATTCTTCCAGTGCCCTGGGAAGTAACTGTATCTTATAGTGGCGGAACAGCATTGGGCCCGCAAGTGGTTTACAATGCTTCTTATCAGGTAGATTTATTTGACCCTAAAATTGCAGATGCCTGGAAAATTGGTTTGGCAATGGATGGAATCTCTGATGATATTGCCAGCAGAAGTGAAAGTTTGAGAAGGAAAGCAGAAAGTTATATTGAACTTTTACAAGAAGGCGATACTCCAGAATCAAATAATGAAATGGAAGACATTCGCAAACTTATCAATGCTGAATGTGTGAAGATGAATAATTGGGTGAAAGAAAAATCACTTTCATTCATGAATAAAAATAAAATTGTGGCATTGTTGGGTGGCGACCACTCTACTCCACTTGGCTTGATGCAAGCCTTAGCAGAAAAAAATGATTCTTTTGCAATTTTACAAATCGATGCACATGCCGACTTACGTGATGCGTATGAAGGATTTGAATTTTCACACGCTTCTATCATGTTCAATGCTCTTAAAATTCCACAAGTTTCTAAATTGGTACAAGTTGGAATCCGTGATTATTGTCAGGCTGAATATGATTTAATACAAAATTCAAACGGAAGAATACATACTTTCTTCGATAGAGATATTAAACATCGTCAGTTGGATGGTACAGCTTGGTCAACTATCTGCAACGACATAATAGCACAATTACCCAACGAAGTTTATTTAAGCTTTGATATTGATGGTTTGGACCCAAAACTTTGTCCGAGTACAGGAACGCCAGTAGCAGGAGGTTTTGAGTTTGAGCAAATTTTAATGCTGATAGAAAAAATTGTTGATTCAGGAAAAAAAATAATCGCATTTGATATCAATGAAGTTGCTCCGGGTGGTGATGAGTGGGATGCAAATGTTGGAGCACGATTGTTATATCGTATTTCTAACATGGTTGCAAAATCGAACGGAAGAGCTTAATGTCAAAAGAACTGATTACATATTTATCACAATTCATTTCTGAAACACGCAGAGGTAAGTTCGATACTGTTTTAAATTACAGAACACGACACATCACTATTGCGTTGGAAGATCTATATCAACCACACAATGCAAGTGCAGTTTTACGCTCTTGCGATATTTTTGGAATACAGGATATTCACATTATTGAGAACAAGAATGCCTACACCGTTAACAAAGACATTGCACTTGGAGCACCCAAATGGTTGAACTTACATCGTTATAGAAAAGAAGAGAACAACTCTTTAGATTGTATTAAAAAACTAAAAGCTCAAGGTTACCGAATTGTTGCCACAACTCCGCATGAAAAAGATTGCAACTTAGAAGATTTGCCTATAGACAAACCCTTGGCATTGTTTTTTGGAACAGAGTTAACAGGCATTTCAGATACTGTTCGTGAACATGCAGATGAGTTTGTAAAGATTCCTATGTATGGCTTTACAGAGAGTTTTAACATCTCTGTAAGTGCAGCATTGTGCTTACATACATTAAAAGAGAAGCTTCACAAATCGAAGGCAGATTGGCATTTAAACGATTTAGAAAAAGAAGAATTGCTTTTACGCTGGTTGCGCAACTCTATTCCAAAAGTAGAATTGATAGAAAAAGATTATCTCTCTAAAAAGAGTTAAGACACATATTACAACTCAACTTCTTAGGTGTGATGTTTATTGTATATACTGTCAGTTCAAGCGCGACAGAAAGTAGCATCATCCCGAGCGAAGTCGCGGGAAGAGAACAAAAGCGAACGAATGCATTCTTACATTCGTTTTGTTATTATATAAAATTAATGTACGTTTGTAGCAGAAATTAACCAAAACACAATAAAAACTATTATGGGAAAAGGCGATAAAAAAAGCAAAAAAGGTAAATTAGCAATGGGCTCTTTCGGAGTAAAAAGAAAAAGCAAAACTGCTAAATCAAGAGCAAAAAGAGCTGCAGCTCCTGCAGCAGCTCCAAAGAAAGCAGCAGCTCCGAAAAAAGCAGCAGCTCCAAAAAAAGCGGCAGCTCCGAAAAAAGCAGCTAAAAAAGCTGAATAAGATTCTATTTTTTTTACAAAAAACCTCTCAGACCAATTGTTTGAGAGGTTTTTTTGTGAATTATTAATTTTGATTCCCCTTCAATCGCAGAGGTATAAACAATTAGTAAAAACAATTAAATCAAAAACAAATGACCCCAGAGGGGTCAAACATTAATAAAAAACAATTCACCCGAATTAAAAACGGCCCCAGAGGGGTCGAACAATTACGGAGCTAATCGCTCAATCTTCCAGCTACCTTTTTCTTTTGTATATAATAGTCTATCGTGTAAACGGCTTGGTCGTCCTTGCCAAAACTCAATACTTGTTGGTTCAAGAATATAGCCACCCCAATAAATCGGACGAGGAACATTTTCTCCTGGATATTTCTGCGAGATCTTTTCGTATTCGTCATCCAATGCTTGTCGGTTAGCAATCACTCTGCTTTGTTCAGATGTCCAGGCACCCAATTTACTTGCGCGTGGTCGAGTTTGAAAATACTTGTCTGATTCTTCCGCACTTTGCTTCGTTAGCTTTCCTTCAATACGAACTTGTCGTTCTAATTCTGGCCAAAAGAATAATAATGAAGCGTATGGATTTTTTAAAATTTCTTCGCCTTTTCTGCTGGTATAATTCGTATAGAACACAAAACCATTTTCATCGAAATTGCGAAGTAATAAAATTCGAGCTGAAGGTTTACCATCAGCAGTAGCAGTAGCAACCGTCATTGCATTCGGTTCATTCACTTTTGCTTCTACTGCTTCTTTAAACCACTTTTCAAATTGCAACACAGGATTTGTATTCACATCCTTTTTATCCAATGTTTGTTTTGCAAAATCGTGGCGAAGTGTGTTGATGTATAATCTAAGGTCTTCCATATTACGAATAACGAATTAATACGAATTTGCGAATCTTTGTTTTCAACTTAGTTGTGCTAATTTAAAGATTTCTCGACAAGCTCGAAATGACATGCTAATAATAATTCCGCTAGCTTGCAGAAATCAGTTCATTTAATTTTTGAGTTAATTTTTGTGATGTATCATTAAAATATCTTTTCTGCTTGTAAGCCACCACCCAACGGATTCCATTGATAGTGTTTGTCAAAAATAATTCGTCAGCACCTAGTAACACATTTTGCATCACAGAAATTTCATATACTGCAATTTTATTTGCCTGAGCAATTTCAATAATTTTTTTTCGCATTACACCATTTACACAACCATCGCCAACAGGCGGAGTATATAACACTCCATTTTTCACTGCAAAAATGTTTGAACTGATTCCTTCTATGATATGATGTTTATCGTTAAGCAACAAACATTCATCCAACTGATGTGCTGTTTTGTGAATTCCTGCCATCACATAAATAGCACTATTTGCTGATTTGATTGAGGATAAAGCATTCTGAGCTTTTTTAAACTCTGTATACAAATCAACGGTATATCCTTTTTGATTTAATATATACCCTTTCTCGTCAACAGGATAAACTTCTATTACAAACGAAACTTTATTATCACTTGGCGCATACAAGCCTCCTTCGTTACGATAAACGGTTAAACGCACACGTCCATCAGAAGTCACATTGTTTTTTTGTGCTAATTCTAATATAGCATGTTCTAAAAAGGTAGGATTTAAATTTGGATTTTTCTCCATTTTCAAAACCTCCATTCCTGCGGCAAGACGTAGTATGTGTTCCTTTAAAAATTGCGGGTTATAATTAGCCAAACGAATAGTTTCAAATAACGCATCTCCATATCTAAATGAACGGTTATTGGCAGACACCACAGGAGCATCCGACAAAATAAAATTTCCGTTATGATTGATATAGTTTTGCATTTGGCAAATAAAAAATTAATTAATCTGATTCATAATTGTTTTGAGCGAAATATTTGCTTCAATCAAAATTCCTTTTACTCCTGCTTTTTCTGCCGCTTCTGTGTCCCGTTCTTTGTCTCCAATAAAATAGGATTGTGTTGCATCAATATTAAAACGTGCCAAAGCTTTTTCAACAAATAAAGAATCCGGTTTACGACAAATACATTTACTTACATCCGGATGATGTACACAATAATATATTTCTGAAATTTTTACTTCATTTTTTGCAAACTCTGCAAGCATAAATTTATGCAAAACTTCTACATCCGACTGCTTATAAAGTTCTTTGGCTATGCCACTTTGATTGGAAACTACAATTAATAAATATCCTTTTGATTGTAACAATTGCAATACTTCCATTAAATCAGGAAGGATTACGAAATCTTCTAACCTGTGAGTATAGCCACGTTCTAAGTTTATAACTCCATCTCTATCTAAAAATACGGCTTTCATCATCGTCCAATAATTTGATCAATGAAAGAAGAAGCAATACTAGGTTTCAATACTATTGTAAGTACAATTCCATAAACGGCTCCCCAGAGATGTGCATCGTGAGCAATTCCTGTATTTCCTCGCTTGCTTAAATAATATTCAAATCCTATATAAACAAATCCAAAAATGTAAGCGGGTATTTTTAGAAAAGGAATGAAGAGTAATCCCATTTGAGCATTTGGAGCAAGCATAATGAAAGCAAAAATAACGGCAGACACAGCACCTGAAGCACCTAATGCATTGTAATACATATTCTCCTTATTACGTTCATATGAATACAAAGAAGACATTGCCAAACCACCAACATATAGTAAAATAAAAAACAAAATTCCTTTCCCTTCAAAAATAACAACATAGGAATCCTCTACAAATTTTCCAACCATGTAAAGTGCAAGCATATTAAAAATCAAATGCATCCAATCTGCATGAATTAAACCATGAGAAAAAAAACGGTACCATTCTTTCCGTTCCTTAATCATATAAGCATTAAACATCAATTTGTTTTTCAAAACATAATTATCCATAGAAGTGATGGAAATAAAAATGGTTATTGCAAGAATTGTATATGTAATCATATAGGTAAATATAAGAACTATTTAATGTTATTCAAATAGTGACCTTTCATGTTTTCTGCTGATTTGTTTTTGGGAATAGATAACGAATTCCAGTCGTCACTCTTAATTTGTTTTGCTAGAAAAACGATTTGTCCAATATGATAAGCATAATGAGCCGTTTGTCGGTTTAATGCTTGAGCTACAGTTAATCCTTCTCCTCTTATTGTAACAGTTTTCATTAAATCTTCTTCTTTCAAGGAATTTAGTGTATTCATAAACACTTCCCATCCTTTGTTCCAATATCTAATCAATTCTTCTTTTGATTCTTTTCCTTCTATAAAATTCACCATCTCTGTTTCTGTTAGGCTTTTCTCCATCTGTAGTTAAAAAATCGGTCCAGCGTGAAATCATATTTCCCGCCATGTGTTTCATAATGATTGCTACACTGTTGGATTCTTTGTCAAGAAGAGAATGATACTCTTTATCTTCTTTCAATTGAGCGAATGATTTTTCAGCCAATGCGCGATAGTTATTAAAAACGCCAATGGAATTTTCCAGAAAATGTTTTTCAAAACTCATTTTATTTTTGTTTTTGGTTTGATAATCAAACGAAGCGATTGATCGAATGTAATATAACTCCAAGCCCAATTAATAAAAGCAAACAATCTATTTTTACCTCCTACCAGCGACATTAAATGAATAAACATCCACACCAGCCAAGCGAAAAATCCTGCAAATTTAATATTTGGTAAATCTGCAACAGCTTTGTTTCTTCCAATGGTTGCCATGGAACCTAAATCTTTGTATGAAAAACCTACTGAAGATTTATTAGTCGAAATATTTTTAAAGTGTTTTGATAAAGCAACTGCCTGTTGAATAGCAACCTGAGCAACTTGCGGATGTCCTTTCGGATATTTCTCCTCAGTCATACATGCAATATCACCAATGGCATAAATATTTTCACAACCTTCTACTCTATTATTTCGGTCTACTTTTATTCGGTTAGAAGGTGTGAGTACTTCTGCATTTAAACCTTGAATTTTATTTCCAACAACACCTGCAGCCCATACCAATGTTTTTGTTGGTAGTTCTTTTCCATTTTCTAAAAACACATTTTCGCCATCATAGTCTTTCACTCGTGAATTTAAAAACACATTCACTCCAAGTTGTTTCAAATAGTATTCTGCTTTTGAAGATGCATTTTCCGACATTACGTTTAATACTTTCGGAGAGCCTTCCAGCAGATACACTTGCATCATTTTAAAATCCAATTCAGGATAATCTTTAGGCAAAATACTTTTTTTCATTTCGGCTAATGTTCCTGCAATCTCGACACCTGTTGCTCCGCCACCAACTACTACTATATTCATCAAGCGCTTTCTTTCTTCTTTATCCGATTCCGATAAAGCGTCTTCATAATTTTGCAAGATTGCATTTCTTAGTCCCAACGCTTCACTTACTGATTTCATTGGATAAGCAAGCTCCATCATTTTTTTATTTCCAAAAAAATTTGTATCGGCACCAATAGCTATTACTAGATAGTCGTAATCAATCACACCAATAGAAGTATCGAGTTGATTGTCTACTGAACGAACAGCGTTGACTTCTGCTACTCGAATGTGAATGTTTGTTTTATTCTGGAATATTTTTCGAAAAGGAAAGGAGATGGTACTTGGTTCTAAACCTGCTGTTGCAACTTGATAAAATAGAGGTTGGAATTGATGGTAATTATTCTTATCAATCAATACAATTTGGTAATCCGATTTTAATAATTTCCTGGCAAGTTGAAGTCCTCCAAACCCGCCTCCGACAATTACAATCCGTTTTTGAGAAGTTTCAGCTATGTTCGCTTTCATTGATTATCAATTATAGTACAAAATTACCGAATAAAAGCAGTGCAAAATAAAAAAGCACCGCTTTTATTTGCGATGCTTTTAGTGAATTATTTTGTTTGAAATCCTTCGGGTTTGAGTCGAATATCTTTTGAAATTTCAAATTTAAATGAGCTTTTATCTAAAACTGTTATTTTTTCAGAAAGAGGTTGGAATCCGTTTGCCTCCATACTGATTTCATAATTCCCTGGTGCTAATACCATTACATAGCGACCCGAGTTTGCGTTAGGCACATAAGTTCCAACTACTTCTTGTGATTTACTATCGGTAACCGTGATAAATACATCTGAGAAATTCAATTTCTGAGTCGAATCTGCTGAAGTGATATCACCGTGAATAGCTGAATATTGTGGTTCTACCTCATTTAAAGTAACTCGGTAGATGTCTAAGTCGCCTAAACCACCTTCACGCAAAGCTGAGATATATCCAAAACGACCATTGCTTGAAATACGGAAATTATAATTGTCTTCCGGTGTATTGATTGGAAATCCAACGTTTTTAGGATTTGAAAATTGTTTTGTTTCCAAGTTAAATTCTGCTTTGAAAATATCGTATCCACCCATAGTTGTATGTCCGTTTGAGCTAAAATACATTACTTTTCCATCTGCAGAAACGTTTGGAAAATCTTCATCATACATTGTGTTGATATCACCACCCATATTTTGTGCAGGTCCCCACAATCCGTTTGGTAATTTAATGCTCATGTATAAATCTGTTCCACCTTTTCCGCCCTCACGGTTACTTGCAAAATAAATGACTGTTCCATCTGTGCTGATACAAGCAGCAATCTCTTCTGCTTTGGCAGAATTGACATTTGCATCTAATTTATCTGCAGGTTTAAAACTTTTATTTTTATCCGTAGTGGTACTGTAAATATCTCCAACTCCTTTTACATTGGTATAATACAACAACATAATTTCTCCTGTAGCCGACAAACCAATAATTTCTTGTTCACCTTCTTTTTTAGCAATAGGCGGACCGATGTTTTTAGCCTTTACAAAAGTTCCATCCGTTACTTTGGAAACGTAAATGGCAGCAGGATGTGTCCCGTCTTCCTTAACCACTTCAGCCGCTTCATCTGGTCTACGAGTATTAAACATGATAAAAGATTCATCACTTGGTACAAATGGAAAATAATCGGTATAAGGTGAATTTACGTTTGCTCCAAGATTTTCGAATTTTACATCTAGTGGAAATTTCATCAACTCTTTAGCGTTGATACAAAATTGAATTTGACGATCCACATCTCCTAAGTTAGCTGCATTCCCTCTACCCGTTTGCTTGAAGGCGTTAAACGATTTAATTGCATCATCAAAACGGAAAGCGTAATGATAAGCACGTCCTAACAAATACATAGCGTTGGGATCAAACTTTGGTTTACGTGTTAGAATTTCTAAATATGGGATTGCTTTTGTTTTATTGATATTGGTATTCAAATAACAAATAGCAATGTTATAGTTATACTTATCTGTTTTAGTATCATCCAACAATTGCAAGTAATCTTCAAGTGCCGCTTCGTAGTTTCCACTGTTGAAATTTTTATCCGCTAAAAACGGGTCAACAGTTTTATCTGACTGAGCAATTATTGCATTTACAGACAATAAGGAAAAAGTTAAAAGAATAAAAGGAAGTATTTTTTTCATTGTATTATTGATGTTTTTTATTTTGGACTGCAAAGATAAAAAAAAGCAACGAATGATTGCTTTTTATAGATGAATTGATTGAAAATGGCGTTTTGGGTGGTGTTTTGTAAAAATGCGAACGCAGATTTATTAGGATTATCATGATAAGGTATGATTTTTTGATCGCCTTTGGCGATTCTGATTTAATAGGATTTGTTTGGAGCGATTACTTTGATTTCACTCAAATCTATCCTCCCCTCCAGATGGAGATGCCGAGATTTTGACAGTAGCACATAGTCTATCTTTGAAGCCTGCTTCATCCATCTACAATAGAAAACACAGAAACCTATACAAACTATGTGTCGGAGCTTACCTAGAGCGAAGTCAAGGGGTGTTTAAGTTCTTTATTGGGTGACTAAGGAATCAAAATAACACTCACCCTGCGGTTTTTATCTTGCCCGTCTTTGGTGTCGTTTGACGAAATAGGCAAAGAACTACCGTAACCGATAGAAACTGATTTTTTTTGATAATCAGGTGATTTAGAGAGAATGAAGCCTTTTACAGCATTTGCTCTTTTTTGAGAAAGTGTAGCATTGTAGTATTCATTTCCTATATTATCGGTATGCCCTTCAATAATAATTTTCGAAGGCTTTTGTTTTTTAATTTGTTCCACAATTATATCCAGTTCTAATTTCGATTTCGATAATAAATCATATTTATCAAAGTCGAATAAAACAGCAGCACTTAAATTAAATTGAACTCCGGAGCCAATTGCAGCAATGGCATCTATATCAGCACCTGGCCACGAACCTTTGCAATCGGTTTTTAAATCTTCCAGTTTCGCATAATGAAAAACTTCGTCTTTTTTTACTGAATCTCCAATATCTACAGAGGAAACACCACCACTAATAGCACCTACGTTAATCCATTTTTTGCCGTCTTTTGAAACATACAACTGAGTTGTTTCAATATATTTTCCAACTTCAAAAACGTATAAATCGGGACCGGGAATATTAATTAGGGCATTGTCGGTAAAACGAACAGATAATATTCCTCCGCAACCCAGGGAAGTAAAATTGGAAGCTACGCCTGCAAAATCAGCAATTCCAATAGCTAACATGGAATCGCATGCTTCTGTAACAGCATCGGGATCTCCTCTTTTAAACTCAACAACTTCATCAGCAAAAGAAATATCCCCTTGCGGAAGAAAAATTTCTCCACCATTTCCAGCAGGATATTTTTTTCCTTGGGATTGCCCAAAAGAAAGGTTTGTAATAACTAGGAATAATATAAAAAGTATGGTCTTCAATATAATTTTCTTTATCATGTAAAAAGATTTCTCCGCTTCGGTCGAAATGACTAAAAATTCAAATCGAAATGACAAGAAACTCAAAAGAGAGAACTGTGACAAAGCTAAAAATTATTTTGTCACCACACATATACATCTAAAACCAAGCCAGGAAGCAGGTTTTTCATATTTAATAGAATCGCTTATTTCACAATCAGCGATAGAATTATTCCAAGCACCACCTTTGCTTACACCTTTTTCAGTTGTCATTTCAGCTACATTACCAATGGTGTTATAGAGTCCGTAACTATTAGGTTTTTTATACAAAGCGGGAACAATTATGTCTGCTCCAATGTCGAAATATCCGAGCATGTATGCTTCTTTTACATTAAAATTCGGAACATTTTCTTTTGCCTGAAGTTTTTCAAAACCATATTTTCTTCCGTTTCCTGCAGAAGCTGCATATTCCCATTCTTCTTTTGTAGGAAGACGATAATAATAATTTTGATCTTTATATGAGCTTCCAAATTTTGATTTTTTCTTAATGAGTTTAGCATACTCCCTTACCCTATCCGTGCGCCATTTGCAATAATCCATTACTTGTTCGTAGCTTACACCAACTACAGGATGTTTTCTGTAAGCCGGGTGACGAAAATAATACTGAACATAAGGTTCGTTGTAACTCGATTTATGTCTCCAAACAGTTGTATCTGGCAATACTTTATCATAGTTAACAGAATCGTACTTTTTTATCCAAAGTGTATATTCTAGATAATCCATATTCCTAATTTCACACATATCCATATAAATGGAATCCTTTATCCAAACCGTTCCCGGAGGTGCGTAACGATGCTCTTTGTCGACTTTACGGACAACATCATATTGTGTTTTACAAGAAATAAGAAGGATACAAAATAAAAAGAAAGAGAGCTTTTTCATAAGAGAGATTTCTCTTATAACGAATAAATCAATAAAGGATACAATGGGTTTAGAATCTACCGCAAAGGTGTGGACGGTAACGTTTTTTGCGTTTAGGCAACCAACGTTTCATTTTCTTTTTGGTATTAAAAGCACGTTCGTCAATTGATGTTACATGCTTTTTGGTTTTCCCAACAGATGTGCTGCCACCGCCACTAGATGTAGATGTAAATCCGGAAGACAATCCAGAAGGATCGGCTTTTTTAATGTTATATTCCTGCGATGCTTGATTTAATTCAAAACGAATATGAAAACCATTTTCCAAAGTAGGCTCAATATTTTGAGCGGTCATTTGTTGCTGAATTTGTGGTTCGTTGACCTCGTTGTAAGGATTGGAATTTATAAAATCGTTGGGATCATTATCTGCATTCGTTTGAGGAGCATCACCAACAATAGTTACTACCGACTGATTCCCTTGTGCGTTCGTTTGAGATGAAACAGCAAAAGCAGGCAGACAAAATGCTACTGACCAATAATATTTAAATCGTTTTGATGCCACGAAATTAGAATTTGGTATTATAAAATTACAAAGAATTTCTATAAAAGTCAAATTCTTACCTTATTTATTTCCAATAGGTTATAAATAGTGTTAATATCAATGAACCGATGGTTAATAAGTCAAAAAAACTACTTTTAGGGGCATTTCAGTCCAAATGTCCTACAATTCCGCTTTCCATAGGTGTCCACAACCCTATTTTAATTTCAGCTGCTTTTAATGTATTTCCTGTCCATACGTTGCAAGTTTTAAACATGCTGTATCTTCCTTTTGCTTCATAAAAACAATCTTGTTGAGTATAACCGGCATGATTAATCCAAACTGGTTTTTCACTTTTTAATTCAAAAGATTCAAGAATTCCTACAATCAACTTTTGATATTGCTCTTTCGTGATAATTATTTTTTTGCAGGACGCAGTCAATCTAGGTGTTTTGTATTTATAAGTAATATGCATGGCTGTAGTTCCCAAACCAAATGCAGCTTTGAAAGCAGTTGCGAATGTTAAATCATCCCAAGTAGGTGTGTCTAGAAAAAAACCTTTGTCTCCCCAACCAACTGCCACATATTTATAATCAGAAGATACATTTACAAAATCGGAATAAGGCAACAACTCATCCCAGTTTATTTGCTCACTTTTTATTGGCATTACGATATCGGTGTGCACACCATTCGACTGAATATAAATTTCAACTCCATTGCTAGCACTTGCAAATGAAGAGTTGACTTTCCAGAATGGTAAAAGCCAAGCAAACAGAAGATACAGGAGTATGAAAGCGATTAGTCCAAGTAGGAAACGGAAGATGTAACGGAGCGAGGTTTTGAGAGTAGCCATTTTTGAGAAATTAGATACTAACGTGTAACTTGAATGTTTAGTATAGGAATCCCTAATCAAGTTCGGGGTTCCTATTTGCTAGAGCTCACAATAAGCAGATCCCGTGTCGCTGCAAGGGATGATGACACGTAGAGATTACAAGTTTAGTACCTAAGAAGTAAAATCCTACATTTGCACATGTTTTTTCCAATAGAATACTCTTCTTTATCAACCAAAGCATTACTGGAATTAGTTTGCTCCAATTACTCTTTTTCAAAAAATGCTTCCATCACTTTTTTGAAAAGAGGTTTTAATGATACTTATCTGATTCAAAATGAAACAGAGAAATATATTCTTCGTGTATACAAACACAATTGGAGAAGTTTGGAAAGTATTGAGTCTGAATTAAAATTCCTAAACCATTTAAAAGATGGAGGTGTTTCTGTTTCTTTTCCCATTATTGATAACAATAAACAATTTATACATTCCATAGAAGCACCCGAAGGAGTTCGTTATGCTGTTCTTTTTTCTTATGCGGAAGGAGAACAAGTTAGAAAGCTCAGCGTTGAACAAGCAGAATTATTAGGAATCCAAACTGGAAAAATTCATGCATTGTCGCAGCATAAAAACGTTGGAACTCCTGCTCACAATTACGATATCGACTATCAATTTGAGAAAACGCTTTCCGTATTAAAATCAATACGGATAAACCATCCCAATGAATACAATTATGTAGTACAACTAAAAAACTATTTCACTAAGCTTTTTATTGACATTGATAAAACGCAATTAGCAACAGGAATTTGTCACGGTGATTTACAAGCAGAAAACTTTCACATCAATTCAAAAAATGGGCTTACTTTTTTCGATTTTGATTTTTTCGGAGACGGATATTTGATTTATGACATTGGAGTATTTATTTGGTATGATCATAAAAATAAACCCAAAGAAATAGTAGATGCATTTTTAAAAGGTTATCAAACTCAAAGAAAACTTACGGAGACGGAACTAAAACTTCTCCCCTATTTCAGCACATTACGGGCATTATTTCAAATGACATTGTATTGCCAAATAAGTGATGGAAAACAACTTCCCTTGTGGCCAGCACAGCAGGTTGCTGATTTTATTAAGAAGGTTGAGAAGTGGGTTGCGGCTAACGAGCGTTAAACGGTCAGGCTTTAGTTTGCTCGACTAGCTTTTGTGTTGCGAGAATAAATTTTGCTCCGACTCTTTCCCTTTTTCTTTTTGCTTGAACAAAAAGAAACAAAAAGAAACAAAAATTCATGAAAAGGTCATCGGCTAACGCTAAAGCTGGCAAGCCCCCGCAACCTTTTCTGACCTACACGCCCAAATCAATCAACATTTTTGCCTCGTAATAGATTTCCTTAACGCTCCTAAATCAGTTTTATTCAATCTTCACATTCGATAAATCATATTAGCCCTAACAAAAAAATATCATTTTTTATCATAGCCATCCTAAAAACCTGCCAGCCGGCAGGTCTGCGTTCCAATCCTGTGTCTTTTGAGAAAAAAAATCGTAAATTAGCTTCTTAATACTCCAAAATTCAATCACATGAAAAAACTATACCCACTATTTATCGCAATAATTTTTACGGGAAATGTATTTTCACAAGGAACAGTTGTCGCTTTTACAATTGACCCTCCAGCTCCAACTACAACTGATGTTGTAAAAGTTTATGTTGATTTAATGTTTACTACAATGGGATGCGCTGTAGATAATCAAGGACATTCAACAGGCGGAACTACAACCAGCGCTTATGCTCATCATTGCGTAGGAATGCTTTCGGCAATTTGCACCACTATAGATACTTTTAATTTAGGAATGCTTCCAGCTGGTTCACACGTTTTTGATATGACACTTTCAAGTGGATTTGGTGGACCACCCTGCTCTCCCGGAATTGTTCCTGACGACCAACGGAATACAACATTTATGGTTACTACAGCAACGGGAATTCAATCTGGAGTTGGGAGTCAAGAGATTGAACTTTTTCCAAATCCAAGCACAGGAATATTTACGTTAGCTTGTCCTCTTTGGGAGGCTTCTGATGGAGGAATAAACATCCTAAATATACTAGGCGAAATTATTTACTCAACAGAATTAATTTCAGCAAAAACAGAAATAAATTTAACAAATTTCCAAAATGGAATTTATTTTATTCAGATTCAAACAGAAGGTTCTACTATAACTAAAAAAGTAGTTAAGAAGTAAAATTACATTCATTACTCAAATCCACGCTTTTCTTCTCTTTTACGAGAAAAGCGTGGATTTGAAATTTCCATTCAAATACAATCAAGAAACTGGAATTGTCACTAAAAACTTGTAAAAAAAGAGTACTAAATAAAAACAAAACCCTTCAGATTTTTAGCAACAGCTAAAATCATTAAAAAACTTATCAAAAAACCAATTTTCCACCCCTTTTTTTCATATTATTGTATTGCAAAAAACGAAACACTCCTCTTACTCAAAAATTACTTCATGATGAGAAAATTACTTTTACTAATCGCTCTTGTATGGGCTGGCATTTCTAATGCACAAACAGTTACAATCACTCAGCCCAATGGCGGTGAAATTTTATATGCTTGTCAGACCTACACGGTTATGTGGACACAAACGGGGACGCCTTCCAACTATTGGAACATTGATTATTCTTTGGATGGCGGGATCATTTGGACATCCGTAGCAAGTAATTATTTATCTACTACAGGGCAGTTCGTATGGACAGTCCCTACAATACAATCAAGTACTGTATTGATGCGTGTAAAAGATGCAATGAATGCAGCCATTGTCGATCAGAGCAATGCCAATTTTACTATTAATATTCCCGTTGTTCTTACGTCTCCAAATGGCGGAGAGGTCTGGCAGGGACAAACAGTTAATAATATTACTTGGAATGCAATAGGAACTTCAAACACATATACGATACAATACTCCGTAAACAGTGGTTCTACATGGATTACAATTGTAACAAATTATTCTACTGTGACTGGAACCTATGCGTGGACGGTTCCTACAATGGCGACAACTACTACCTGCATGGTTAAGGTAATGGATTATGTACAAAATTGTATGCAAGATGTAAGCAATGCTGTTTTCACTATTACCCCCCCTACTCCCATTGTTTTAACGCCTAATGGCGGTGAGGTACTTCAATCACAATGTAA
>CAYWAV010000012.1:26004-60738 GCA_964456225.1 uncultured Chitinophaga sp.
TCGATTATGTGAACACCTGTAAATTTGATGTGAGTAATGCAGTGTTCACCATAACACCTGCTACTCCCATTGTTTTAACGCCTAATGGCGGTGAGGTACTTCAATCACAATGTAATTATAACATCACTTGGAATGCAGCAACCTATTATTCTACTGTAAGAATTGACTATTCACTTAACAACGGAACAACATGGATTAACTATGTAACATCCACTAGCAATGATGGAATACAGAGCTGGGCTGTACCAAACACTCCTTCTACACAATGTCTTGTTAAAGTAAGTAACACGGCTGATCTTTTAGTCAACGATGTAAGCAATGCTGTGTTTACTATTGCACAACCTGTTACTGTGACTGCTGCCAATGGCGGAGAAACATGGTATGGATGCAGTACTTATAACATCACCTGGAACAGAACAAACTGTGCATATTCATGGGCACTTTATTATTCTACCAATAACGGAACAACATGGAATACGATCATCAGTTCTGTTCTCACTACAGCAGGTCTTACTCAATCATACAATTGGTTAGTACCTAACGGAATTACTTCCACACAATGTTTAATTAAAATTGAAGACACTTCATATCCTACAACAGTGTTTGATATTAGTAATGCTAATTTTACAATTAATCCGAGTAATGATATTACTGTGACCTCGCCTAATGGTGCAGAAGTGTGGCAAGGACTTTCTTCACAAACAATCACTTGGACAAATTTACCTTCAGCTTCGGGACAATACACACTACAGTACTCTACTAACAACGGAGCTTCTTACACAAACATTATTACAAACATTACAGGTAACTCTTATAACTGGACGGTGCCGAACATTCCTAGCACAACCTGTTTAATTAAAGTGATCGATTATGTGAACACCTGTAAATTTGATGTGAGTAATGCAGTGTTCACCATAACGCCTGCGACTCCCATTGTTTTAACGCCTAATGGCGGGGAAGTACTGTATTCCGGAGTTGCTTATAACATCTCCTGGAATGCGGCAACGTATTATTCTACTGTAAGAATTGACTATTCTATTAACAACGGAGCATCATGGATCAACTATTTAACATCCACTAGCAATGATGGAATACAAAATTGGACAATACCTAATGTTAGTTCCACTCAGTGTCTTGTTAAAGTAAGTAACACCGCTGATGTTTTAGTGAACGATGTGAGCAATGCTGTGTTCACTATAAAACCTGCTGTAACAATTATTACTCCTAACGGAGATAACGGAGTTACAATATGGGGAGGATGTACTGTAACATCCATTACGTTTGACCGTTCACCGGCATGGAATACTTACCAGATCGAATACAGTATAAACAACGGAACAACATGGACTATCATTACTTCCAGTTTTGTGACAGCAGCAAATCCTGCAACGTATAACTGGAATATTCCGAATACTCCTTCTACACAAGTATTAGTAAAAGTAACACCTGTATCTACTGCTTATCCTGACCAGAGTGATGCAACATTTACCATTACAAAACCTGTAACCATTATTCAACCTAATTTTGGCGGGATCATGACGGTTGGAAGTATATATAATATTTCCTGGTCGTCCGATGGTATTTCAAATGTGTATGATCTTTTTTATTCTACTACAGGAGGAAGTTCGTTCACAAATATCATAACAGGATACGTTACTTCTACAAATACATATGCATGGACTGTTCCTGCAACACTTTCTACAAACTGCAAGATATGGGTGCGTGACAATATCAACAGCTGTAAATCCGATACAAGTGATATCGCATTCACCATAAGCAATACATCCGCTCCACTTACCATAACTACTCCGAATGGGATCAGTGATACGCTGAACGGATGTCATACAAAAACAATTACCTGGACAGAATCACCAGTAACAGGAACGTATGATATTGCTTACTCTTTGAATAGCGGAACAACATGGATCAATATTGTTACATCGTATGCAACAGTATCAGGAACATATAACTGGGTTGTACCGAATACGATCAATTCGAATCAGGTATTGTTAAGAGTACGCTCAACAGGGACACCTACCACATTCGATTTAACCGATGCTTACTTTACAATAAGAAATGGAAACCTTGTTGCTTCACCAACATCCGTCTCCGTATGTTCATCAGTACCCGTTTCATTAAATGCGACTGGAGGTTTCAATTATAACTGGACACCAAGTACAGGATTAAGTGCGACTAACATTCCGAATCCTGTGGCAACACTAAGTGCTTCACAAACCTATTATGTTCAATCGATAAACGGTTCTTGTATTTTAACAGACACCGTAACTATAAATATTACAACTAGCGGAACAACAGCAAGTGTTGCCATAAGTGTTTCACCTAACGATAGTATTTGTACAGGAACTCCTGTTACCTATACATCTGTTCCGGCAAACGGAGGATCAGCACCTGTTTATCAATGGAAAGTAAATGGTGTGAACGTGGGAGCAGGAGGAACAACTTACGCTTCCTCTACTATGAATAACAGTGATGTTGTTACATGTTTAATGACATCCAATTTAGCATGCGTTGCAGGTAGTCCCGCTACATCCAACTCCATCGCGATGAGTGTATCACCAGCTGTTACACCTGCAGTATCCGTATCCACTTCTCCGGGTACAACTATCTGTACAGGAACGAATGTTACATTTACAACAACGCCAACAAACGGAGGAACAACACCTTCTTATCAATGGCAATTGAACGGTGCGAACATCGGAACCAACAGCAGCACGTTTAGCAATTCAGGATTAGCGAACGGAGATATTGTTACAGTGACATTAACATCCAATGCCAATTGTTTAACCACAACTAGTGTTACATCCAGCAATATTACAATGACTGTAAACTCTGTTCCAAATCAACCGGTTTCAGTTTCAGGAAGTGCAAGTGTTTGTTCGGGTACATCCAATACTTATAGCGTTGCTTCTGTAGCCGGTGCAACTTCTTATACTTGGACTTTACCAGGAGGCTGGACAGGAACATCTGCTACTAACAGTATCAATGCAACTGCAAGTACAACAAGCGGAATAATTTCTGTGACTGCAAATAATACGTGTGGAAACAGTGCAGCACAAACATTAGCTGTTGTTGTCAATACATTACCAACAACACCTGGAACAATTTCAGGAGCAACAGCAATTTGTTCTGGTAGTTTAAACACTTACTCTATTTCTGCTGTTGCAGGTGCAACATCTTACACTTGGACATTGCCGGGTGGTTGGACTGGAACATCAACTTCAACGAATATAAATGCTACAGCAGGTGCAACAAGTGGAAACGTTACTGTTACAGCAAACAATGCTTGCGGAAATAGTATAATGCAAACGCTTGCTGTAGTTTCAACAAGTATTCCTGCAACACCTAGTACAATTTTTGGAAGTGCAACTATTTGTGATGGCGCTTCTGATGTGTATAGCATCACTGCAGTTGCCGGTGCAACATCTTATACATGGACATTACCGGGAGGTTGGAGCGGAACAAGTACTACTAATAGTATATCAGCAACAGCCGGTTCAACAGGGGGAACAATTACTGTTACAGCAAACAACGCATGTGGCAATAGTATTGCTCAAACATTGGTTGTAACTGTAAACAGTGGTACTCCTGCAACACCGGGAACAATCTTGGGAACTGCAACTATTTGTGAAGGAACTACTAATACATACAGCATTACTGCGATTGCAGGTGCAACTTCTTATACATGGACATTGCCTGGTGCATGGACAGGAACATCTACAACAAACAGTATTAATGCAACAACTGATGCAACAAGTGGAAACATAACTGTAACAGCAAACAATGGTTGCGGAATAAGTGCTCCACAAACATTTGCTGTTGTTGTTAATCCTTCACCAATTGTTACCTACACGCAATCACCAGCTTTGGTTTGTGAAACAGCAACATCAGTTGTATTGGGAACTTCTTCTCCAGCAGGCGGAACATATAGTGGAACAGCTGTTACAGGCAGCACATTTAATGCAAGTGTAGCAGGTATTGGAACATTCTCTATCCTCTATTCTTTTACAGATGCAAATTCTTGTACTAATTCTGCATCATCAAACATAATGGTGGATGCTTGTTTAGGAGTAGATCAAAATGCAGGTGTAAATGAAATTGTGATTTATCCAAATCCTACAAGTGATGTCATCAACGTCATCATGAATGGTGTGAAATTATCTCACATAACAATTACAGATGTGTTAGGAAAAGTTGTTTATGAAATAGATTCTTCTTTAGAAAAAACAGAAATAAATTTAACAAATTTCCAATCCGGAATTTATTTTATTCAGATTCAAACTGAAGGTTCTACTATAACTAAAAAAGTAGTTAAGAACTAAGTCTGTATTAAATGAGAAAGAAGAAAGGCGCTGAATTCAGTGCCTTTCTTCTTTTAAAAACAATCCGCTCCTATCGTAACAAAAAAATTAATTTAGAGCTAAAAAAATTGCAAGTATAAACGTGTATACCAAATTATACTCGAATGAATTAGCTGGCATCTAGCCTAATGCTTGATTGGTCGACATAACAAAGGTTGCTGGTTTGGTGAATGTTTTGTATTTTAGTTACGCTTAGCCAAGAGTTAGGCACAATTGTAAAATGACAATGAAGAGATACACAATAATATTATTCGGACTAATTTTTTTTTCCTTTGTCGGCAGACAAACAGACAAGGACAAAGAACAATTTGTTGACATAAGAGGTAAAAAACAATTCTACCTAAGTAAAGGTGCTGGCGAACCTGTTGTTGTTTTTATTACAGGGCTTGGTCCGACAATGGACGACTTTCAAAATGTTCAAAATAAAATATCAAAAACTACATGGACAATTTGCTACGACAGAGCAGGTATTGGAAATTCAGAATCCTTTAACAATGAAAGAACTCTTGAGAATATAGCTTCTGAATTAAAAGAAATGGTTGATGCAATCGGCTTAGACAAACCATTTTTATTGGTCGGACATTCGAGAGGCGGAGTCATAGCCCGATACTTCGTTAGCAAATACCCTGAAAAAGTTTCAGGTTTAGTATTAATTGATCCTGCACTACCAGAACACAGATGGTTAAGAAAACAACTGAGAACTGAAAGGGAGAAAATAGACTTTGATAATTATTATAATTCATTTTGTACTGACAGTACAAAATATTCAGCAACAATTAGAAATGAATTTCAAAACACTTTCTCCACCGACTCCGCATTAGTTTCAGGCAAAGGCTTCCCTGTTAATATACCTATTACTTTAATTGCATCTAACAAAATCACTAAAGACAAGTACAGTTCCGAAGATGTAAAAATAAAAACAGAACTGATCAAGGCATATCTTAAGTTAAACCCGAAAATAAAATTAATATTTACAGACAAAGCAGGACATTTTATTCATGACGACCAACCAAATTTAGTAGTCAATGAAATACTATCCATGACAAAAATATTGAAGGGCAATGTTAAATAAAAACCCAGACGACAAACAACTGTGCCTAACAGCCGTCCGGGCGCCATGCGGGCATTTAGCTTCATCAGACAAATTTGATTATATTTGAAATACCGCTTCGCAAAAATAATTTTAGTTAAAATCCCGCACGAACGCCAAGCCGCCAAAACGCTACTCACACAAAATAAAATTCAATACCATAAATGGAAAAAGTAAACATACTCGAAAAGCTGTCGTTGTTTTCTGATCATTGGAATCCAAGGATTGTTGGTGAATTAAACGGGCAGCATGTTAAATTGGCAAAGCTTCGGGGTGAATTTGTTTGGCACAAGCATGAACATGAAGACGAGCTATTTTATGTAATAAGCGGCACTCTAAAAATAGAGTTCAGAGACAAAACAGTTGTGATAAAACCAAATGAATTTATAATCGTTCCCAAAGGAGTTGAACATAAACCTGCAGCTGAAAATGAAGTTTGTGTAATGCTCTTTGAACCTGCTAGCACTACAAACACAGGTGATACAAAAGGAGAATTAACAAGAGATACATTAGATAAAATATAACTCATTCTCTATTCTTTTATAATGAGCAGGCAAAAAACTAATTCACCACCAACTTCTTAGTCACAACACCTTTACTGTTTCTCAACGAAAGTAAATACACTCCTTTTTCGAAAGCGGAAACATCCACAATACTTTCTTGTCGACCGCTGAATGAATCATATTTTTTTGAGTACACTACTCTACCAATAACATCTACCAGTTCAACATTCACATCACTTGCGAAATTTGAATAAAAAATAAGATTTACTATTCCGTTACTAGGGTTTGGATAAACAGAATAATTAATCCCGTTCTCACCTAGTTCGTCAACGCCAACAAAAGCAGTTGATGTAGAAAAACAACCTGTGATGCTATCTACTTGTTGAAGAGTGATCGTTAATCCAAACCAAGGCAATACATAAAATGAATCGGTTGCTCCAGCTATTATTACTCCGCTATTCAACCATTGGTTGCCTGTTGGAAAACTTGAAAACAAAGTATCATTGCTAAGAGTGATGGTTGGAATTGGAGGAAGAGGAGCCACATAAATATCAACCGTATCGGATGATAATTTACAACCAAAAACGTCAGTAACACTTACAAAGTGTGAACTTGTTGCTGCTACAGAAATATTATAAGTAGTTTGTAAAGTTGGATACCATGAGTGTGCACTCCCATTACTTGATAAAAGCAATATAGATGTTCCCAGACAAATAGTATCGTTTTTATTTAATGTAATAGTTGGTTGTGTGCCGGGACTAACTGCAATATAACTGTATTTTGTTATTGAGTCGGTACCGAATGTATTGGTCACAATCAATTTTACATTTTCGTAAACTCCGGGAGCATTGTAAGTCACAATAGGATTTTGTAAAGTTGATGTTGCTGGTGTTCCTCCGGGGAAGGTCCAATTCCAAGCAGTTGGTGAATTTAAAGTGCTATCCGAAAACTGAACATCAAAACCTGGGCAACCACTTAAAGTATCACCGACAAAATTTGCAAAAGGCAAATTGGATAATGGATCAAAAATAGTTGATTGCCACAATCCTCTTCCGTAAGTTGCTGCGCGCAATTTATTTGTTCCATAATGAATTTCTAATTCATCCACAATTACATTTGGTAATCCGTTTGAATACGGCATCCAGGAAGTTAAATCATTATCAATATAATAAACTCCTAAATCTGTTCCCACATAAACTCCATCGTTTGTCCCTGTTTGATTCACCACACAATTTGCAGGAATGTTTGGCAGCGTCCCTGAAATATTTGTCCACGTTGCTCCGCCATCAATTGTTTTTAAAATTTTTGTTCCAGCAACATATCCTGATCGACTCATCCAAACAATATTCGGATTGGTAGTACTTATTTCTAAAGCTGTGATGGAAGTTGCTCCAACAGAAGGATAAGTAAGGGTTGTCCAATTTGCACCTCCATCACTAGTTTTATAAATGGTAGATGAAGTAGAAGCATAAATATACAGCGGATTAGATTTTGAAACTTCTAATGCAATTAATCCACTCGAATTGAAGGTTGATATTTTTGTCCAGAAAGTTCCTCTACTGGTAGATTTCCAAACATTTTCGAAGCCTGCATAAATGGTTTGAGGATCAAACGGATCTTGCATCCAAGGCGTAATCCATTCTCCGGGTTCAGTAATATTATTTACAATATCACTAAAACTTCCACCACCATCAACAGAACGTTGTAATCCTCCATTTTGATATTCGCCATACATAAAACTGGGATCACTCCAGTCGATAAAACATTCCATTCCATCACCACCGATAACTCTTTCAAATGCTCCTGTATTGTATAAATTGGAACCATTGTCCTGCCAGCCTTGAATTACGAGATTCGGATTTGTAACAGAATTTCCTAATCGATACAGTTGTCCGATTTGCATTCCATCACTTTTATCTTGCCAGCTGTTTCCAGCATCCACAGAAATAAATAGTCCTCCATCATTTGCAGAAAAAAGTTCTGATCCATCAGGACGATAAACCAAGCTATGAATATCAGCATGAACATAAGGCAAGCCTCCTCCACCATACCAATGCGCAACACAAGTCCAGTTCATACCAGCATCATTGGATTTCCAAATATTAACACCACCTACCACTACTTCGGTTGGGTCGAACGGAGAAACGGCTAATGAAAGTGTATACCAGCCATTTCCTCCAGCATCACTTCCATCATAATCGTATCCTAATAAATTAGGAGAATTACTTTGCAAGGTAAATGTTGTACCTGAGTTTGTTGAAAGATATAAACCTTTGTAGCCACTATCAGATGTTGCTGAATACAATATATAAACATAAGCAGGGTTGGCAGGAGAAACAGCGATAGCCGCTCTATTAGTAGTAGAGCTGAATGGCAAACCTGAGGAAGAAGATGTAACAATAAAAAATGATAATCCAGTATTTGTTGATTTATAAAAACCTGCAGAAGAAGCAGCATATATTACAGACGGGTCACCCGGTTTAAATTCTAAATCCTTAATATTTCCGCTACCCAAAACTTTTGTCCAAGTAACACCTGCATCCAATGACCTGAAAATACCCGAGGTGGATGCAGCAAAAATCATATTGTGATCGTTTGGATTTATCAAAACTCTTCCAACACTTCTTCCTTGATTGGTTGTCCAATTTAATCCGGTAATATTCCAAGTTACACCACCATCGGTAGATTTTAAAACACCAACCCCGTAAGTATCACTAGCATCCTGATCACCAGTTCCGATATACATAATGTTTGTATCTGTTGCATCAATAGCAATATCGTTCACACCAAGAGTTGGTAAATGATCGGTATTGGTGCTCCATGTTAAGCCCGCATCGGTTGTTTTCCACAATCCACCAGCCGGAGCGCCAACCCACATGATATTATTATTGGTTGGATGAAAAGTAACACAATTTAATCGTCCGGCACCACCAGCATTTGCAGGCACAGCGAATGAACCCATTGGCGCCCAGTTGCCGCCCACCATCCTGGAACTTCTTTGAGAAGGATTGACAATTAATTTTTCAATTTCCTCACTTCCTTTGCTAAGCAAACTTCTATCTCCACTCGGAAATACACGTGGCTCAACATGTTGTTCCCAACGCTTGTACATCACATACCCTTCATTTTCTTTTTCCGTTTTATTTCTAAACGTAAAAAAGCTTTTGAATTTTTCTTTTTTCTCTTCTCTTTCCCAAAACTTATTGAAAGATTTTTGAACATCATAAAAATTGACAGTAGGATCTTGTAATTTTTTCACCCAATCTTGAGAAAAAGAGGGAATTGAAATAAAAGAAGAAACTAAAAGCAGGGAGAATAATTTACGCAGCATAGTATATAATTTTGAATGTACAAGGTACAATTTAATGCACTTTTATCAAACTAAATTCAGACTATAATTAGCATTCAATCGACCAACCAAGTGTTTTGATTCATCAAAATTCAAGGTCTGCGCTCCGTCACTAGCTGCTTCTTCTGGTTTTTCATGCACTTCATAAATAACACCATCCGCACCCGCCATCATAGCTGCCAAAGCAATCATAGGAACATGTTCACGAATACCAATTCCGTGCGATGGATCCGCAATTATCGGCAAATGTGTTTTTTCCTTTAAGATTGGAATGGCATTGATATCGAATGTATTTCGGTAAGCCGTTTCATAAGAACGAATGCCTCTTTCACACAACATTAACCTTTCGTTTCCATTAGAAAAAATGTATTCAGCCGATTGCAACAATTCATCAATGGTTCCGCTCATTCCGCGCTTAATCAAAACAGGCTTGTCAACTCTTCCTAATTCGTCTAATAAATTAAAGTTTTGAGAATTTCTTGCTCCTACTTGAAAAACATCCACATAATCTATCATTTCTGCAATTTGTGAAACCTGCATCACTTCGGTAATAATTTTAATTCCATTCGCGCGACAAATGCGATTAAACATTTTCAATCCATCTATGCCCATTCCACGAAAGGCATAAGGCGAACTGCGAGGTTTAAAAACACCACCACGCATCACTTTGATGTTGTTCTCCACTAAATGCTTTACAACCTTCTCCACTTGTTCTTCGCTTTCGATGCTGCATGGTCCCGCCATGATGGAAAAATTATTTTCTCCAATCAACACACCATCACCCAAATCAATTTCGGTAGCATTTACTTTCCATTTACGTGAAACAAGTTTATAGCTATCAGAAACTCGATGAACATCTTGAACACCATTTAAACTGCCTATTAAACGAATATCAAATTCGTTTTTGCCGATACAAACTAAGTAAATACCTTTTTGAGTTTTTACTTCGGTTGTTTTATAACCAATCGCGTTTATTGAAGAAAGAATTTTCTCTTTCGCAGTTGGATTAATGTTTTGTTCTAATTGTATAATCATTGGTTTAAAGAATTTTAACGCCCTTCTCGACTCCGCTCGAAGTGACAGACACTAGGTGACGTACTATTTATAATTTTAGTTATCTAAATTTTTAATTTTCAAAACTGTCATCCCTTGCTACGAGATGGCATGACGATACTAATGAAGTGTAGGACTTAAAACGCACCCAACAAACACACTAATATCTCTCTTTAAATCTTTACTTCCATCAATTGCTTTTATAAATGCACTGCCGATAATTGCACCATTGGCATATTCACAAGCTTTTGAAAATGTTTGCTGGTTATGGATTCCGAAACCAATGACAGTTGGATTTTTTAAGTTCATAGAATTAATTCTTGAAAAATATCTTTCCTGCTCCTCTCCTATTTCATTCTTTGCTCCAGTTGTACTCGAAGAAGAAACCATATAAATAAATCCATCAGAATGTTCATCAATCAACCTGATTCTCTCTTCAGAAGTTTGTGGAGTAATAAGAAAAATGTTTCTCAAGTTGTTACTTTCGAAGATGTGTTTGTATTCATCCAAATATTCCTGAAGTGGCAAATCAGGAAGAATAACACCAGAAATTCCAATTGCAGAAGCTTCTTTACAAAATTGCTCCACACCATATTGCAAAACAGGATTTAAATAACCCATTAACACAAGTGGGGCTTCTAAATTCCCACTTTGTAAAAGAGGGTTAGCGAGATTTGAACGAAAGCCCTTCAATTGCTCAAAAAGTAATTTGATGCTCATTCCATTTTCCAAAGCAATTTCGCTACTACGCTGTATGGTTGGACCATCTGCCAATGGATCAGAAAAAGGCATTCCGATTTCAATCATGTCAACGCCAGCATTTTCCAACTCTGTGATAATAGTAACAGTATCATTCAAAGCAGGAAAACCAGCAGTGAAATATACCGATAGAATGTTATTATGTTTCTCTTTAAATAATTTATTGATTCTATTTTCCAATTTTACAATTTTTAATTTTTTAGTCTTTCAATATACGTTGCCAAATCCTTATCTCCTCTTCCCGATAGATTTATTACAACCACATCCTGTTCTTTTGCATTTAATTTTTCAAGATGAGCCAATGCGTGAGCACTTTCCAAAGCAGGAATAATTCCCTCTAGCTCGCACAAAAGAAAAACGGCTTTCAACGCTTCTTCATCTGTTGCCGAAACAAACTCCGCTCTTCCTGTTTCAAACAAGTGAGCATGAATTGGCCCGACTCCAGGATAATCCAATCCTGCTGAAATACTGTAGGGTTCTATTATTTGTCCATCTTCTGTTTGCATCAACAATGTTTTGCTACCATGAATGATTCCGGGTTTGCCCAACACACTTGTCGCGGCAGAATGCCCTGAATCAATTCCTTTTCCTGCAGCTTCTACTGCAATTAATTTCACATTTTCATTCTCTAGATAATGATAGAATGCACCGGCAGCATTACTTCCTCCGCCAACACAAGCAATCACATAATCAGGATTTTCATTTCCTGTTTTTTCTAGCAATTGTTTTTTCATCTCTTCACTAATTACACTTTGAAAACGTGCAACCATATCGGGATAAGGATGTGGACCAACTACAGAACCAATAATATAATAAGTGTCTATCGGATTGTTAATCCAATCACGAATAGCTTCGTTGGTTGCATCTTTTAATGTTTTGCTTCCGCTGGTTGCTGGAACAACTTCTGCGCCTAATAATTTCATTCGAGCTACATTCGGAGCTTGGCGTTTAATGTCTACCTCTCCCATGTAAACAATACACTTCAATCCCATCAACGCACAAACAGTAGCAGTAGCAACTCCATGTTGTCCGGCTCCCGTCTCCGCAATTATCCTTGTTTTGCCCAAACGTTTTGCCAATAATATTTGACCAAGCGTGTTATTAATTTTATGTGCTCCAGTATGATTTAAATCTTCACGTTTTAAATAAACATTCGTTTTATAACGTTCAGAAAGTCGTTTTGCGAAATACAAAGGAGATGGTCGCCCCACATAATCGCGGAGCAAGTCATTTAATTCCAATTGAAAATCTTTTTCTTGAATGATAGTTAAATACTTCTCACGTAATTCTTCTACATTAGGGAAAAGCATTTCAGGGATAAATGCTCCTCCAAAATTTCCATAATATCCTTTTTCGTTTACTTGATACATTTTTCTAATTTTTTAATGTCTTTTATTCCTGGCTCTATTTCGAATTTACTATTCACATCAATCGCAAATATTTTTTCATTTTCAAATTTTTTCATTTTCAAATTTTCAAATTCTTCTGCCCCAATTCCTCCACTCAAAAAAAATGGAACACTGTTATCGTACTTCTCTAAAATTTTCCAATTGAACGTATTGCCACTTCCACCATAATCGGTTGTTTTTGTATCAAATAAAAAATAAGTACAAGTGTTTTTATACGACTCTAACACTTCAAAATCAAACGCTTCATCAACACCAAATGCTTTTATTACTGGAACAATATGATTCAACACTTCACAAAAATTAGGTTTTTCATCACCGTGCAACTGGATCAAATCGAGTTTATACTCATTTGTTTTTTCAATAATGTGATTTGCAGACGCATTCACAAACACTCCCACCTTTTTTATTTCTAGCGAAATAGCAGGCATAATAAAATCTTCCCCAACAAAACGTTTGGATTGCGGATAGAATATAAAACCCATAAAATCGGGTTTCAAGGCTGCCACTTGTTTTATGTTTTCGGGATCTTTTAATCCGCATACTTTTAATAACATTTTAAATCATTTTAATCATAACAAAATCATTCATATAGAATCCGCCACCAATATCTTGATTAATTATTTTTTTAATTACAAAGCCATGTTTGAAATAAAAATTAACGGTTTTAAAATTCTCTCTATTCACACAAAGTTCAATCGATTCAGCATTTGGCAGTTGATCCAAAATATGAATAAACAATTCTGAGCCCACTCCTTTACCTTGGTCCTCTACTTCAATATAAAATTTATGCAGAAAATAATTTCTTCCATCCACACTGTTTAATGAAATGTATCCAATAGGTTTTTCTTTGCTGTAAACCAAAGTAAATTCATGTCCTTCATCCATTTGTTTTGTAAGACTATCAGCAGAATACATCAAATCGAGCATATAGTCAATCTGCTCCATTGTAATAATGGTGATGTAATGTTTTCTCCAAATACTGTTGGCCAGTTGAGCAATTAATTTTACATCTGACTTTTCTGCTTTTTTAAATTTCAAGTCCATAATTATGCTTGTATTAAATTATTTTTTCCAGTATTGGCTCCTACGGAGAATGCATATACTTCTTTAATAAAATTTGCACACGCAATTTCAGGGCGACTGCTTTTCATAAAAGTCTCACCCATCAAAAAGCCATTAAATCCAGCCTCTTTCAATTCAACAATTGTTTTTGCCTCATCAATTCCGCTTTCAGAAATTTTAATGAAATCAGCTGGAATAAATTTGGCTAAGTCAAAAGATTGAGAAACATTCACTGAAAAATCTTTCAGGTTACGGTTATTCACACCAACAGCATCAACAAACTGATTTACTGAATTCAATTCCTCTTTATCGCGGATTTCAAGTAATACTTCCAATCCCATGGATTTAGCAAACTCCGCAAATTGCTTTATTTGAGCTGCACTTAAAACATTTGCTAATAAAAGAACAACATCTGCACCAATAGATTTAGCTTCTACAATTTGATATTCATCGATAATAAAGTCTTTGCGAAGAATCGGGCAATAATTAAACTTGCGTGCAATTGTTAAATCTTCATTCTTTCCTCCAAAAAATTCAGAATCGGTTAATACACTCAACGCGCTTGCTCCAGCTTGCATGTAACCGATTGAAGTTCTTTCTACATCCGCATATTTATTAATAATTCCTTTGGATGGGGATTTACGTTTAAATTCAGCAATGATTCCCACTTTGTCTTCTCTCAATAAATACTTCTTAAAAGAAACAGTTGGTGATTCAAAAAAGGTGGAGCGCTCCAGCAATTTTATTGGATATAGGCTTTTTCGTTCTGCCACTTCTTTTTCTTTTTGTGAAATTATTTTGTCCAGTATGTTCATTTAATTGGCGATTAAAGATTTATATGTTGCTAATGCGTGTTTCGATTTTAAAGATTCTGTTGCTAATGCTAAACAATCAAAAAAAGATTTATTAACCAGCACACATTGAATTGCTATAGCTGCATTCACTAAAACAGCGTTATTCTGCGCTACTGTTCCTTCTCCATTTAAAACTAATAAAAACAATTTTGCAGCAGACTCTACGGATGAACCGCCATAAAGTTCTTCTTGCTTTAGTTTGTTGAATCCAATTTCAGAAGGTGTAATGATTTGTTCTTTATCTTTTGAAATTAATTTAAAATCGGAAGTGAGCGAAACTTCATCATATCCATCCAATGAATGAACAATAGCGTATTCTGTTTTTGTGTTTTGTAATAGATAGTTATACAAACGAGCCATTTCTAAGTTATAAACACCTAACAATTGGTACTTTGGCAAACAAGGGTTTACAACTGGTCCTAGCAGATTAAAAAATGTGCGTACACCTAATTCTTTTCTGATGGGTGCTACACTTTTCATAGCTGGATGAAACAAAGGAGCGTGTAAAAAACACAGTCCTGCTTTATCCAATTGTTTTTGTAATACATTTTTATCGTTCGTAAATTTATAACCAATAGCCTCCAAAACATTGGAAGAACCACTGATGGATGAAACACCATAATTTCCATGTTTGGTTACTTTTATTCCTGCACCTGCTACAACAAAACATGCAAGAGTAGAAATATTGAATGTATCTTTCCCATCGCCACCCGTTCCAACTATGTCAATTGTGTTACTCGAATCGAATTCCACTTTCAAACATAAATCCAACATTGCATCTCTAAATCCAGATAATTCTTCAACGGTAATAGAACGCATAAGGTAAACGGACATAAATGCAGAAACCTGAGAAGAATTATACTTTTCGGTAGCAATATTGAAAAGCACTTCTTTCGCTTCGGCTTGCGACAGTGTTTTGTGTTCAAATAAATTATTTAATACTTGCTTCATTTTTCTTTTATCCAATTTTCAATCATTTGCAATCCGTGCTCCGTTAAAATACTCTCTGGGTGAAACTGAACCCCTTTTACATCAAACGTTTTATGTTTCAAAGCCATTATACTTCCTTGTTCATCAACAGCTGTTATTTCTAAATCTTTGGGAAAATCATCCCTATTCACTGCCCAAGAATGATATCTACCCACATTTAATTTTTTCGGAATATTTTTAAACAAGGAATCTTCTCCAACAATTTCAATCGGTGTTGCAACGCCATGAAACACATTAGAAAGATTACTCAATGAACCGCCAAATGCCTCAGCAATCGCTTGCTGCCCAAGACAAACACCTAAAATACTTTTTGTGCCAGCGTACGTTTTTATAACATCCAATAATATTCCAGCCTCAGAAGGAATTCCAGGACCAGGTGACAAAAGAATTTTATCAAACCTTTCAATCTCTTCCAACGTAATTTTATCATTACGATGAACTTCAATTTGAGCATCACTTACTTTCTCCAAGTAATGAACAAGATTATAAGTAAAACTGTCGTAATTATCTAAAACTAATATTTTCATAAACTAATTTCTTTTTAATTTGAAATCTGAAATTTGAAATCCCTATATGCTTGTGCCCAACTCAATCGCCTTCTTCAAAGCACCAAGTTTGTTATTAACTTCTTCTAATTCATTTTGTTCATTAGACGAATCCACCACTCCTGCTCCAGCTTGATAAAACAGGTTATTGTTTTTACTCAAAAAGGAACGAATCATGATTGCGCTATTAAATGTACCATCAAATCCCAAAAATCCAATACATCCACCATAAAAACTTCTATTCCCTTTTTCATAAGTGTCGATTAACTGCATGGCCTTGTGTTTTGGTGCACCACTCAATGTTCCTGCAGGAAAAGTATCCCCTACAATTTTCATTGTAGAGACGTTTTCCTTTAATTTCCCGGAAACCTTTGATACCAAATGAATCACATGTGAATAATACTGAATTTCTCTGAATTTGTCAATTTTAACATCCGTACAGTTTCTACTCAAATCATTTCTTGCCAAATCAACCAACATCACATGTTCTGCATTTTCTTTTGGATCCAATTTGAGTTTTTCTGCTAACTCAGCATCTGCTTCATCATTGCCTGTTCGTTTAAATGTACCAGCAATTGGATGAATGGTTGCTGTGTTCTTTTTTACTATCAATTGCGCTTCGGGTGAAGAGCCAAACAACTTGAAATTACCATAATCAAAATAAAACAAATAGGGTGATGGATTAATTGAACGCAAAGACCTGTAAACATTAAAATCATCCCCTTTAAAGGCTTGCGAAAACTCACGTGATAACACCATCTGAAATACATCTCCTCGTTTACAATGCGACTTCCCTTTTTTAATTACTTCAATAAATTCCTCATCCGTAAAATTGGATGTTTCATTTCCTTCCGACAGAAATTTATAGGAAGCAAAATTTTTGTTGTTGATGTATGTTTCTAATAATTCAATACCCTTCTCTTCTTTTTCATATGAATGTTGAAAAATAGTAATCTCATCTTTAAAATGATCTATAGCAATAACATATTCATAAAGATTATAAATAATGTCAGGAATACGTTTTTGTTCTTTCTTTTCCGATTTAATTTCGATGTCTTCAAAGTATTTAACTGCATCATAAGCTATATAGCCGAACAATCCATTCATTGCCTTGTCAGGTTTTCCATGTATATCAAAATGTTCTCCGAATGTTTTCAATTCATCGGCTACAGATACAGCTTTTTCAATCTTTTTATTAGTGATTGAACCATCAGGAAAAGAACACAAAACGGTATCGTTCTCTACTTTTATTCCTGCAATGGGTTTGCAACAGATAAAAGAGTAGCTATTTTCATTTCCATGATAATCGGAGCTCTCCAACAAAATGCTGTTAGGGAATTTATCACGTAGCTTCAAATAGATACTCACTGGAGTAAATGTATCTGCTAGTATTTTTTTAGATGTTATGTTTATTTTAAATTTCATTTTTTGCTTGAGTTAAGACAATAAAAAAACGCCTGTTCATATTGAGAACAGGCGTTATTATATATCTTGTATATTAAATAATAGCTTATGCCGTTCTCAAAGAGTACGACCACCACCACATGTTATTTAATAATTGATTTTTCATTTACATGACAAATATAAGGCTGTTTAAAATTAAAAAGCAAATTTATTTTCAAAATAATTTATTTTCGAGAGATCAAACGCTCTAAAATAGCTGTAGTACTTTGCCAATTGAAGCCATTCACAACAAACTGGTAGCCATTCATAGCAATTTGCTTGGCTTTGTTTTCGTTTTGTAGTAGATCAATAATGTGACGTGCATATTGCTCAGGTGCATCAGCAACCAATATTTGTTCATTTGGCTTTGCTCCCAACGCATTGTTTGCCAAAGAAGATGTAATGCAGGGTAATTGCATGGCCATTGCTTCTAACAACTTATTCTGCAAACCAATACTAATTTGCATTGGCGCCACCAATATCTTTGATTTTGCAAAATTCATTCGAATATCATCCACCCAGCCTGTTACAATTACTTTGTCAGATGCTAAATCTAAAACGGCTTGATTGGGTGAAGCTCCTGAAATCAACAATCTTGTATTCGGGAATTTATGCCAAACATAAGGCATTACTTTTTCTACCAGATATTCCACACTTTCAATGTTGGGAGGGTAATTCATGTTCCCATTAAACAATAACTCGAATTCTTTTTTATGGACAATGGGTTTAAAATAAGATGTATCCACTCCATTTGGAACAACAACAATTTTTTGTTTTTGAGGATGATCAATAAAATTTTTATCCTGCTCCGAAATAATCGTTTTATTATTAAAATAAGCAAACATTTTGCTTTCGTACTTTTTTAGTCTGCGGTACTCCATAGCCAAAAAAGGCTTCATATAAAAAGGCTCCGTAGATTTTCTTCTCTCCATTCCTTTTGAAAACACATCCATATAATCCAATGTTTTAGGGATGTGTGGATATTTTTTAATGTACTCAGTTGTGCGAATAAGCTGACAATAAATATGATCTGGTTTGTGTTTGGCAATTAACTCGTCTACTTTTTTCTGCGCTTTTTCAAAATAGAAATAGCCAACTTGCAAAGGCTTGCCATTAAAAAAGGCTCTCACTAAATTAAAGAAGATGGTGAATTTTGAAAATCTGATAATTGAAATTGCTGAACAATATTTTTGTAACTCTACTTTTGCCTTCTCATCCAACTTTGTATCATTCAAGGCAAACAAAATAATCTGGTGCTTTTTCGAAAGTTCTTTTATTTGATTGAATGCACGGAGTTTGTCCCCTTTTTCAAGAGGATAGGGCACACGCGACAAAAGCACAAATAATTTCATTAGTTCAACAATGATTTATAAAAATCTGATAGTCTGTTACAAATTACTTGGTTATCGTATTTTGTTTCAGCCAATATTCGTGCATTTTTTCCAACGCTATCAGAAAACACTGAATCGTTTAAACATTTTTCAATTACATCTACAAATTCTTTTTCTGTATTGGCAATCAGCAAATTTTTTCCATTTTCATACTCTATTCCTTCTGCACCAACCGCTGTAGAAATAATTGTTTTTCCAAAAGCCATTCCTTCAATAATCTTCACTCTCATTCCGCCACCTGAAGTTAATGGAACAATCATAATTGATTTTGAATTAATGAACTTATGCGAATCGGGTACTTCTCCTTCTACTACTACATTTTTAATTTTTAATTGCATCAACCAATCTGGCATATTTCTACCTGCTAAATAGAGTTTTACAGATGAATGTTTGTCCACTACATTTAACCAAACAGATTTCAAAAACCAATTGATTCCATCTGCATTCGGACGCCAATCCATTGCTCCTATATGAAACACGGATGGTTTTTCTAAATCTGAAGTATTTATTTTATATTTTTCTAAATCAATCCCAAAGGGAACGTGATAAATAGGAATTGTACAACCCTTTTTTTTAAATACGACTGAATCCAACTCTGTGATTGTTGCAATGGCATCGTATTTATTCAACAAAGCCAACTCGTATTTTTTTAATCGCTTAGAGAGTAATTTCAAATACATTTTTTTCAATGGATTCCCTGCATCCTCTGCCAATCGCTCCCAAATCATAAACTCTACATTTTGTGAACGAAGTATAATTTTTGCTTTTGAATATTTTCGAATCACTTCTAAATATGGACTTACCCACAAGGTTTCCAAATGAATCAAATCATAATTTTCTTTCTTCAATTGCTCAATCAACACTTTTTCAAACTCTTTTGACTCAAAACGAATAATGTTATACGATTTACTTGAAAACAAATTTAAAATTGCATCAAAAGGCTTCACAGCTGTATCAATAAAAACGGATTTGTAATTTGTTTTTGTACGGTAATCAAGATCTATCTCCTTGTCAGCAATATAATGCTTGGGAGTATTTACTGCTAGAACATGAACAGTATTTCCCGCATTTATTAATCCGTGTGTAAGAATATTCATTGCAATGCTTCCTCCATCTTTCGGTGGAAAAGGAATTTTGCTGCAAATCTGTAATATCTTCATAAACCTGATTCAATTTCAACTGAATAGCCTCAATTGATTGTGTTTGTTACAAATATAGCAAATAGATTAACCCAAAAATTGGTGTTTTTTATTTAGCCCCAAATGCTTACTTTTGAGGCAGATAATAAAGAAATGGATCGCGTAGAAAAATATTTAATAACCGGTTTTTCAGGCTTTGTCAGCAAACATTTTATTGATTTTTTAGAAGCTAACAAAATCAATGCCGAAGTGCTTGGACTAGATTTAAACGACAACAAATTTGACTTTTCAAATTATTCCTTTGTAAAAGGTTGTTTTCGAAAAATCGACTTATTAAGTAAAGCTGATGTTGAAAATGTAATCTCTGAATTCAAACCCAATTATGTACTTCATCTTGCTTCATACAGTAGTGTTGCGTTAAGCTGGAAAAAGCCAGTAGAAAGTTTCACAAACAATACCAACATCTTTTTAAATTTAATTGAAACAATCCGTTTGTCAAAAATTGACTGCAGAATATTGTCCATTGGTTCCTCTGAAGAATATGGCAATGCAGAAGATGGCAGTTTACATCTTTCAGAAAAACATGTTTTAAATCCAATCAGTCCATATGCTGTTGCTCGCGTTTCACAAGAGATGTTGTCGAAAGTATATACGGATAGTTATGGGATGGACATTGTTATGACTCGTTCTTTCAATCATATCGGCACTCATCAAAAAGATATTTTTGTAATCCCCTCTTTTGCAAAAAAAATGATTGCCTTAAAAGAAAATAATGAAAAGGAGTTATTAACAGGAGATACGACAATCATTCGCGACTTTGTTGACGTGCGTGCTGTTGTTGAAGCCTACTACTTGCTATTTAAAAAAGGCAAAAAAGGAGAAATTTACAATATCTGTAATGGAAAAGGAACATCCTTGGATGAAGTCATTCAAAAAATGGCGACAATTTTAAACATTCAAGTCACACAAAAAATTGATGCGGATTTGGTTCGTCCCAACGATAATAAGATCATTATAGGTTCAAACGAAAAAATTACAACAGATACAGGCTGGATAAATAAATATTCGTTGGATGAAAGTTTGAAAGACATCTTAGAATATTACAAACACGCCAAGTAGGTTTCTTCCTAAACAGTACAAGAACTATTTTTTTCTAGAAAACAATTTCTTTATAGGATCGATGTAGGCATTCATATCAAACAAAGTACTATCGGATGTAGCTTTGATGGTAAGAAAAATACCAATGGGTAATAAAATTGCCGTTGCCATCCACATTCCTTGGTAAGGAAGCACTTCACCTTCTTTTGCTAATTTTTCGCCTGTAATTGATAAAATATGAAAGGTGATGAAGAACACAACTGAAACAACTACCGGCATTCCTAAGCCTCCTTTACGGATAATTGCACCTAATGGAGCCCCAATAAAAAACAAAACTAAACAAGCTATTGATAGCGTGAATTTTCGATGCCATTCTACATCACATCTGAAAATAGAATATTCTTCTGAAACAATATCCGCATTCATACCCTCTGCAGAGCCTTTAGCATTGCGAACCATATTCGTAGCTGCTTCAATAACATTTAACTTCTGAACTTTAGGAAGAGCAGCAAAATAATCTTTTGATTTAATTTCAATCTTATTTGAATCTACTTCTGAAATATATTTAGATGATTTACTGTAATAGGAATTGGTAAGGTGTTTACCAAATTCATTTCTGCGTTTTTCATTTTTCATTTTTAACGAGTCGGCAACAGTATTCAGCTGAGACAAAGTCATCATTTGATAATTACTTTTAAATAAATCTTCATTTGTTCTATTCATTTTAAATTCCGACAGATCGAAACGGATCACTCGTTCCTCAAACTTATCTCTTACCAAAGGGTGAGTTTGAGCATCTTTAGGATTGTCATTCATTTCTTTGTAACTCACGCCATCTTTTAAAGAAAGAACCAAAAACATTTTATCGGCAGTTTCTTCCATTTTCCCCCATTTTGCTGACAAAACTGTTGTATTGCCTTTCATATCACGGTGATCATAAATCATGATATCGCCTAAGGTTTTTCCATCTTTTTCTTTTTTATCTACACGAATACTAAAACCTTGAATGCTATTATTAAAAACACCTTCTTTAAACAACAATGCCGGTTTTGATTCACGCACATCGTACAATAATGAACCTGCTTTCAAATTCGTGTACGGTAAAATGTTGTTGGAGAAGTAGAATGCGCCAATTGATAAACAAAGTGTGGTGACTACTAATGGTGACATTACTTTTTGTAGCGATAGTCCTGAGCTTTTCATGGCTGTTAATTCGAAATGCTCTCCCAAGTTTCCAAATGTCATCAAGGAAGAAAGTAAAATGGCTAAAGGCAATGCCATCGGAATAGTAGTAAGAGAAAAATAAAAGAACAACTCAGCCAAAATACCGGCATCAATTCCTTTCCCAACAAAATCATCAATGTATTTAAAAATAAACATCATAAAAAACACAAACATCGCTATGAAAAAGGTCATTATAAACGGACCGATGTATGATTTCAAGATGAATTTATAGAGTGTTTTCATGGGCTTACAAATATAACAATAACTATGCTAGAAAAGGATAGAACCCCGAATCAAGTTCGGGGCAGGCGCAGATTCTCATGATTTTCACGATAAAAAGGATTTTTAAATTGTTCCATACTTAGAATCGTCATGTAGAGATGTCACCCTGAGCGGAGTCGAATGGGCGGCATCTCACGATGAGGAGTCTACACTCAATTGACAGATCCCGTGTCGTAGCACGGGATGACCTTGAGCGATTAGCAGTATCGGCAATTTATTGTTCCGCAGAATAACTCATTAATTTTACTATTTTTGTTGTTAGAATAATACAATAAAATGATAAACAATAAAAAAGTAGTTGTAGTGTTGCCAGCATACAATGCAGCATTAACACTTGAAAAAACATATAAAGAAATTCCTTTCGACATTGTTGATGAAGTAGTGCTGGTAGATGATGTGAGCAAAGACGACACGATTGAAGTGGCTAATCGCATTGGGATTAAGCACGTTATCAAGCATCAAAAAAACAGAGGATATGGTGGAAATCAAAAATCTTGTTACGATAAAGCCTTAGAATTAGGCGGTGATATCGTTATCATGCTCCATCCCGATTATCAATACACTCCACTATTGATTCAATCCATGGCGCATATCATTGCTAACGATTTATATCCTGTAGTATTTGGTTCACGTATTTTAGGAAAAGGAGCATTAAAAGGCGGTATGCCGATGTATAAATATATTTTCAATCGTTGTTTAACGCTTACTCAGAATATCCTTATCAATCAAAAATTATCTGAATATCACACAGGTTACCGTGCTTTCTCTCGTGAAGTATTGGAAACAGTAAATTACGAGGCCAACAACGATGATTTTGTATTCGATAACGAAATGATTTCTCAAATTTTTATGGCAGGATTCGATATTGCAGAAATTACTTGTCCGACTAAATACTTCCCAGAAGCCTCTTCTATCAACTTTAGCAGAAGTGCTAAATATGGAATGGGTGTGTTGCGAGTTTCGTTTACTCACTTCTTTTATAAGTTGGGATTGAATAAATGTAAACGTTACGAGACGAAGAAGTGAGAATTATTTTTTCTTAGGGATTTTGAATCCTACCTTTTTTCTTGATATTACTTTCTCTTTCTTATTTGACAACTCTTCAAAATATTGGAATACAAGTTCGATATTCTTGGTGTTGTTATCCGTTTTATTTTCCAACTTCTCCATTGCTAAGCGTAAATCGGTATTTTCGATTAGCATTAAACGAATACGAGTGAATATTCACATAATTTGAATGTTTACCTGTATTGCTTTTCCACTATTTAGAACACTTGAAAGCATTAGAACTCCATGCTCTGTAAAAACGTAGGGCAAATATTTACGATGTTCCCCTCTCTTTAAGGTGCCAATTTGGCTCCTTAAAGAATCATATTCTATTTTGGTTAATTCGAACATAAAATCAGAAGGAAATCTATCAATATTTCTTCTTACTTGACGTTTCATCATCTTGTTATCAACTGAATACAACTCTGACAAATCAATATCAATCATAACCTTCTGTCTGCGAATAAAATAAATTTTATTCATCACCAACTCATCAGGAACTATCAATCCTGTCTCTTTTATAGCCATATACTTCATTTGCTATCACAAATTGTGATAGCAAGTTTATATTCATTAATGGTGTCGCAAATTGCGATACCTCTACTGAACGTAAATATATATTTTCCCTTTTTTATAAGGTAAGTATAAATGCTTAAAATCGGATAAATTTGGTCGGGTTGATAAATGGCAACTATTTTAGGAAACAAAACTTGCGTTTGTTATTTCACAATCCGCACCCAAAACACAAATCCATTCTTTCGATAGATCTCTTTTAATTCAGGGTAATACTTTGCAACATCTTCCAACGCGGTTATCTTGCATACAAAATAGGCAGGCTTATCAATTACTCCATGGTGCAACCAATCGCTATTATAACTATTCTGATTTGTTTGTGGTTGTTTGTGTGAATAAAACAAATGGGCGTAACTTTTAAAACTGATTGTTTCTATATAACAATCTTTCCCTTGCAAGTATTCATAAAATTCGATGGCTGCTCCTTGTGAATACTTTTCAATTCTGGGAACAATCAATACAGAAGCCATGTTCACAGCAAATAAACTGAACATAAAAATTCCAATGATTCCTGTTTTTATCTTTCCTCGCTTAATTAATATCAGCATTGCTCCTACTCCAACAATTAAAATTATTCCAATCAACCATTCTACTCCAGTCCAGGAAACAGTTGCTTTCAAGTTTTCAACTGCAAATTTATCTTTGATCAAATCGGCATCAATAATTTTCTGTTTGTACTTATCAATGATAGGCAATGCTGAAATGGCAATACCAATAAGGCTGGCAATGGAAAGCAACAAAACACTAGTGCTTTTTTTCCATTTCATTTCTCCGCTTACTAATTTATAGATCACATACGCTCCTAAAAAACTTAAAGGAAAATAGCACAAAGAAGAATAATGAACAATTTTTGTTTTAACTAAACTAAATAAAATCAAGACCACCCAAAATAGAATAAGCATCCACAACTTAAAATGCTTTTGATAAGGCGTGTCATACGAACTTCTTCTGAACGCTCTTAAAGCAAAAATGGATAAAGGGAAACACCCAATCAACAAAACAATCCAATGATAAAAGAACGGACCACCATGTCCGGCATCCTGTGTATTTAAAAGGCGAATTTGATACACAAAAAACTCTTTAATAATCTCAGTATGACCGGTTAAAAACAACATCAAAAACCACAAACCACCCACCATTGCAACTGCCAATCCGTAAATGATGATATGCTTAATGCTCATGATGGATTGAAAACGTTTTAACATCCAGAATACTCCTACACACAATCCAAATACTAATCCAGCAACAGGACCTTTGGTTAAGATGCCTAATCCGATAAAGAGTGCAGAAAGAATTAAAAAACGATTGCTTTTATTATTTGTGAAAAGAATAAAATAATAAATACCACAAAAAATAAAAAGATTAAACCAGGGATCAATAATTCCGGATTTAAAATAGAAATGAGGGAGAAAAGAACCAGCATATGCTAATACCCAAAGAAGCCCGAAACGTTCATCAACTAATCGTCTTCCAATATTAAACAGAACTAATAATGTAACAACTCCGCAAATGGCATTAGGTAGGCGAGCAGCGAATTCGTTTATGCCAAATACACTCATTGATAGAGCTTGCATCCAAATAAAAATAGGCGGTTTTTCCCAAAAGGCTTGATAGTTTATTTTTACGGAGAAATAATCCTGTGTAACCAGCATTTCTCGGGCACACTCAGCAAAATTAATTTCATCCCAATCAAACAAATGCACAGCACCTAAAAAAGGCACAAACAAAAGAACGGCTCCAATAAAAATAATAATATTATATCGCAGAGTGCTAGCGTTCATTTCTGAAAAAATTTACAAGGGAGTTTTCCAATAAAGGGCGCTCTTTCCTTTGAACAAAATAGAACACAAAAAAGCTTGTGGTAACGCCAATGATAGAACCGGCATACACGTCTTCGAAAAAGTGCTGAGAAAGATATATTCTAGAATAGGCTGTAAAAAAACCCAATAACAAAAACAAAAATTTATACATTTTTTTTTCTACTAACAAGGCAAAAGAAAAATACAATGAGAAAGCACAAGTAGTATGTCCGGAAGGAAAACTGTTAAACATGTGATTTTCTATACCGGGTACAAAATATAAATCTTGAATCCCTTCAAAGAATTTTTTAGGACGAACAATATCATTAAAAACAAAATGCTTTAATACTTGAGCAATGAGCGCAGAAACAACATTTGAAACCCCTAGGATCACGAAATAGCGATATTTCACACCCAACATCATTAGAATCAACAAAGCAGCAGTAACACCATCACCAAGATATGTGGTGTATGTATTTATTACATCTAAAAATGAATTGTGAAAGGAATTAAATGCAAGATGAGTTTCTGCTTTCGAGTTGACAAAAATAATTACTGCTCCAATAAGGAGAAATAAAAAGTATGGCAATAAAAATGAAAGATTTTTTTTAAAGAGTACTTTCACATCAAAAGAATGAGATGATTAATTTGAGCCTAAAACGCCCAACAATTTATTCACTTGACTATCCCACAACAACTTTGAAGTCTGCATATCAGCGGCCTCATCAGCAAAGTCGATAATAATTAATGAAATATCACCAGTCAACTCATCTTTATCAATGCGAAATTCAAAATACATGCCTTCAGGTTTGTCTACCCAACTTAGTCGGATAAATTTGTCATCTTTAAAACCCAGCAATTTTGCTTTTTGTTCACTGCCATCCCAGAAAAAAGTAAAAATCCCATCACGAATGTTTACATCGTCAGCAAACCATTCAGACAATCCACTAGGTGTAGTGATAAACTCATAAAGAATTCCTGCAGAGGTACGAATCACATATTCTAATTCAAATTTCCCTTTCGGTTCTTTTTTAGGTATCGCCCCTCCTTTTTTAACACTGTTCTCTGGAGCAACGGTAAGTGAAGTCATTGGGTTAACAAAAGTTTTCAAAATTTTTGGAACTTTTGGTCCACCTTTCTTTCTTTTTGTGCTTTGAATCATTTGTTCAATCAATTCATCATGCACAATTTCTGGTTCACCATCATCCTCACCATCTTTTTTCTTAGGTTTTCTACCACCTTTTCCTCTTGGTTTCTTATCTTTTACTGGGACGATATTTACTTTTTCTTCTTTCTTTACTGCCAATTTCACAATTTTCTCTTCTTTTAAAGGTTTACTAACACCTTTAGATTTAACAATCTCAACTTTTGCGACTGGCACTTTCATTATTTTTACAAGCTTAATGGCTTTCCCGACTGCCGGACGGGCAGGTTTAGGAGCTACTTTCGTTATCTTTTTAGCAACAGGCTTGGTAGCCTTATTCTTAAGAGGCTTAACTATCTTTTTTGCTTTTTGCTGAGCAGATTTTATAGGTTTTTTTGCCGATTTTGCAACCTTAGCAGTCTTCCCAGCTGTCGGGCGGGCGGATTTAGTGGACGCCTTTTTAGCAGGTTTAGTAACCTTTGCATTCCCGCCTTTCGGACGGGCAGGCTTTACAGGCTTTGATTTAGCCGATTTTATATTTTTTTGAGCCTTTTTAGGCACATTCTTCTTCTTAGCCATCTGAATTGTACTTTAAACTAATCTCACGCAATATATAAAAAATTATCAATCTTCCGATTATGGTCTTTTGTTAAAAATACTTAAAACGATAGATAGCAGCAAAAAGGAGGTGAACAGATAATCAATTGTTTATCAATAATTTAATATAAAAACCCCTTGATTATCAAGGGGTTTTCAGTAGAAAGAAACTTCGATACTTCAAACCTAGCAGAGGATTTAGACCTGACTGAGATTTTTCTGAACTCTGAGTAGCTTCTGTAGACAAAAGAAACATACCAGCTCTACATGTAGAAAGTACTCCGACAATATCAAACTCAGAAGAAGATTTAAGGCTGATTGAGATTTATAAGACTAGTTGTGACTTTTGAGGTGTCATAATTTTAGAATTAGGTATAAATTTGCATGAATTTTAAATGAAAATACTTGCATTTAATCTAATAGTAAATTACCTTTGTATAGAGCAAAATTATTATGACAAGATTAGAAGAGTTAAAAAAGCATTTGAAAAGCGGAAATGTTTATCGGAGAGATGAGCTTTCGGAATGGTCTAAATCCGTTGATAGACATCTTGATGAATTAATAAAAGAGGGGACTTTAGAAAAACTCTCTCAAGGGCTCTACTATTTCCCAAAAACTACTGTCTTCGGAAAAGTTCCTCCCGAAGAAGACGATTTAGTACGTAGCTTTTTAAAGGATGATAGATTTCTTTTAGTTTCTCCAAACTCATATAACAGCCTAGGAGTTGGAACTACTCAGCTTTATAATAAAAAAGTTGTTTATAATCATAAGCGACATGGCCGATTTAAATTAGGCAATAGATATTTTGATTTTCACTTGAAACATCATTTTCCTTTAAAAGTGACAAAAGAATTTTTATTAGTAGATCTAGTCAACAACATAGACCAGCTGGCAGAAGATTATAATAATATTTTAAATAAATTATTTGAAAAAGCATCTCAGTTACCTTCTCAAAAACTCAGAGACGTGGTTATGCAATATGGAAATGCTAAAACAAAGAAAATGTTTAAGCCGTTGATAAATTAATAAGGAAAAAACTAAATATACCCGAATATCTTCATGACCATAAAAATTTCACTTCTTTAATTAACATCTTAGCAAATGAAAAGGGGGAATTGAACCTGGATTAATTGAGAAGGATTATTGGATCATGCATGTTTTGTATGGATTAAAGAAGCAAGGATTTAAATTCGAGCTACTTTAGGCCAAGAAATAAAAAGAAGAGTATGAATCTTAAATACAAAGTTATTTATGTTTTTCCCATAGTAATCTTTACCCGCTCCAAGAATTTATCGGGTTCTTTACAATATAATTAATGTTTTTTCTATAGCATCTTTTAGTTTTTTGTCAACCTTAACTTGATCGGCATATTTATTCCAGTTGCTGACTACTTCGGAAATTTGTTTGATACTATTTTCTGCTTTTTTTACATTCATTTGTTTTGCTACTTCCAGCAAATCTTTTTTAGTTATGCTTTTCCTTTCCCCATTAATACTTAATGCGTGCTGATTTACCCATTCACTACCTGGTCGGTAAGCGTGGCAAACATCATAAGCAGGAGATAAACTCCACTCTCCTTTTTTGTCCATCACAAATGCAAAATTTTTGGTGTGGTCATCACAATTTCGAGCCATTACATTAAACACCATCCTTTTGTATAACTGCTCTGCTTGTGGATAAGGAAGCCCAAGAATTCTCATGGTTTCAAAAAGCTGTTCGTAGCTGAACAAATTCACCTCATTAAAATCGTAATGTTGCAGGGCACAAAAACTTTGTACATGCAGTTTTCCTTTACCATCTTCTCGGTCAAATCTGCGTGTCATAAAATGAGCTCTGCCTTTTTCTTCTAACAATCGACATTCAGTCATTTCAATTCCTGCATCTACGGCCATTAAGTGATAAGCCATTTCAACACGTCCGTATCCGCTTGAAGCACCATATTGTTTATCACTTACTCCGTCAAATTTTATTAACCAATGAGTAAATCCTTTTGGAGCATCCGCTTGTCCGCTTCGCACTTCCTTTGTTTTAGGATTGTAAGCAATTACAGCTTTAGCCCTAGCACCACCAGCTGAGGAACCAATTTTTAAAATATCTAGTAAAGCTTTTTCTTCATTAGGCTTAAGTTTCGTGGTAAAATCTTTTCTTCCTGAGAGAATTTCTTCTGCAACATTAATAAGATTACCTATTTCAATTTTAGTTGCGGTATCGCTTCCTTTGGGTATCGTTGGTTCAAATTCCAAAGCTCCCATTCCTCTGTTGCCAATAAAGCAAAGCATTTCAACTGGGTTTAAACTGTCAGAGGCTCTTCCTTGACGTGCTAGCCATGTGTTGATTAATGCGTTTCCGTATTTATCTGGTAATACATCTGCCAATAATCCAGGTAGTCCTTTAAATGTTTTTACATCTCTCAGTTCTGGAAAAGTAAAAATTCTCTTTGCTGCCCCTAGTGTTGGTATTTTAATGGGAGAGAGGTCTTGATTATTTTTTAAAAAGGATGCATCGTATTCAAAAGAACCCAAACCTGTATCAGAGTCCCAAGCAATTGCCCCCACTCGTTGATTCCAAATATTAATAAATGCAGTTGTAATCACTACCAGTTAGATTTAGATTTCTTAATTACTTTTTTTGTTTTAGCTGCTCTTTTACGTTTTGATTGTTCCATTTCTGCTAACTGAATGGGGCTTATTTGCTGAGAAATTTTGAACTGCTCCATTACATATAATAAGTTCAGTACTCGCAGCAGTTGAATGAACGTGATAATATTAGAACGCTTTCCCTTTTCAAATTCAGCTAAGGTCGAACGATTAATACCAGCTTCTTCAGCTAGTTGACTCTGTGTTTTGTTTTGCTCCAAGCGATGATGTCTGATGAATGCACCTAGAGTTTCTACTATTGCGTTATCGCTTGTTGCATTCCCGATTTTGTTGGTTCTATCCGTCATTTATTGCAATATTTGGCATTAATGTTGGTTATTCACAACAAATATACATCATTTTAATCAATTTCTAGCAATTTTCTTATTCCCGCAATTTCAGTGCACTGGAATGTGCTTCAGCAGTTGAGATATCGAACTCTAGATCAGTTTTTTATCAAATAAAATACATGGAATTATTTGGAATTGAATTCCATAAAATTTCAGTTGCCATAACTATAAATATTGGATGATAGTGTTTTCGAAGAGTCAATTTCAAGAACCTACCTCAGGGCATTTTACCCCACGTATCATCAAGAGCAAAAACACGCTAAAGCCAATTTAGATAATGCTTTTGTGGATTTTTAATAAAAAAAGAGAAAAAAGGTTGTTTGCGTGGTTGAAATATAAAAACCCCTGATAATCAGGGGCTTTTGTAGCGAAAACGGGAGTTGAACCCCTGACCTCAGGGTTGTGAATCCTATATAAAGTGCTGAAAATCAACTAAATAAAGCACTTTGTTGACACAAAAATGCACTTTTTGGTCGAAAATGAGCCAAAACTAGACTCCAAACTAGTCTCCCATTTTTTAAATAAAATTTTCTATGGAATTTCTAAAATAAAATTTAAATATTAAGATTGATTAGAATTCTAGTTCCACTCACATATAGATGTGACGCAATAACGAATGGGATTTACAACTTACTGAGATCAACGAAAGTACCTTTCAATAAAAAGCATATCTTTGAAAAACAGGATTTTTAGTTTAATTTTGTGCTAGTTTAAATGTGGAAAACTCCAGTTTTCTTATAAGTTTTTATTCTTTGGCTGCATTTAACTCATTATTCCAGTTGAAACTCGTGAAAGTTTCGTTTTTAGCTGCAAACTAAAAAATTATATTTCTCAGGCAACCGAGTACAGTAATATTGCATCTTACTAGTAACGAATAAACTATTGTATTCTGAACAGGAACTGATAGATGGATGTGTTTCCAATAAAAGGGAATTCCAAAAACTTTTATATCAAAGGTTTTCAGGCAATTTGCTGTCTCTCTGTTTTCGCTACTGTAAAAGCAAAGAAGAAGCCGAAGATATCTTGCAAGAAGGATTTTTAAAGATATTCAAAAATATACATAAATATAGGGGAACCGGTTCTTTTGAGGGCTGGATAAAACGAATAATAATAAATACGGCTTTAGAAGAATTAAGAAAGAATAAAAGAGAATTTATAACTGAAGACATTGATGGTCTAAGAATTCAACCCGAAAGCTTTGATGGAGGAGATAGCATCATAAATACAAAAGATTTGATGAAATATATTCAAGCCCTACCTGACGGATACAAAATTGTGTTTAACTTATTTGTAATAGAAGGTTATTCTCATGGAGAAATTAGCGAAATGTTGAATATAAGCAGCGGAACTTCAAAAAGTCAACTGTCAAAAGCAAGAATCTACTTACAAAAAATGATGCTTGCGAACGAACGAATTAAAGTACAGATTTAAGAAACAAGCCATGGAAGAATTTAAATCCGATAAGGAATTTGACAAACTGTTTCGTAATTCGCTGAATGCAGATTCAATCACTCCTTCTGACAAGGTTTGGGAGAATATTGATTCAGAATTGGACAGGGAAACAAAAAAACCATTATTTATATTTTGGCTGAGTCTATTTATAGGAATAATTCTAATTGGAATTGTCTCATTTTTGATCACAAAAGAACCCAAGTCCGTTAATACAAATATTGCAAATTCAACTGCACACCAGAAAACTAGTTTTGATAATAGGAAATTTAAAAACGACACTGACTCAAACTCACCAAACAAAAAAACAAAAGCTAGTCAAAGTGAATCTACATCTAGCGATATCACAGACAAGCTATTAAATAACAATACTGGCAAAAACAGTCTAAAGAGAAACAATTTAGCTGCTTCAGACAAAAAGAATCACAAAAAGACAGCAGCCGTTCTGGAAAAAGAGATTAAACATTTGCCTTTTAAAGAAAAAAAGAACTCAAAAAAAGCGAAGGCTGAAAATTCTGTAAGCAAATCAATTTCTAGTACTACAAACAGCTTTGAAAATGAAAATGCGAAGGAAGATAAAATAGAAAAAAATATTTTTCAAAATAAGGTGCAAGGTCCCGACTCTGTTATTACCATTACAAAAGATGGAAATCAACACAACTTGCGAGACAACATTACGGAAATCACAGACACTTCTTCGAATAAAAAAATCGTTATTATATCTGAAAATTTAATACATAAAAAAGACAGTTTGATAACACATGATTCTATAAAAACTGCGAAAGACACAGTTCTAAAGAACAATATAGTTGATACCAATTCTAAACAATCTTATGGGATAATCGATTCTACTAAACAGATTTCTTCGTTTCCTGTTTTCGCTATATATGGGTATTATGGTCTTGATTATTTTTATTCTCAATCTTCTTCGACAGAAAAAAATTTCAACCCCTCTACAGAAAAACAATTGAATAGATTTTCTGTCGGATTAAAATTTGATTATAGGCCAAAACAAATGTTGGGGTTTCAACTTGGATGTTTTTACTCCGAACTCAAACAAGAAAAAGAGTCGTCAGTTGTGCGTTTCAGTAAATATATAACAGAACCTTATTCTATATATTCATCTTTAGGAGAAATGAAGGTTGATGCTAACGTTATGCTGGCTGGATATACGCTAGCGGGAATGGCAGATACAATTGGATTTAAAGCAACCTACAAGCAAGAGATCAAGTTTATTAACATTCCTATAAATGTAAAATTGAATTTGCTCAAAAAAAATATTAATGTATATATACTAGCTGGTTTAAATTCTCAGATAGCAATTAAGCAAAAATCAACGCTGAATATTCTGAAAGAAACTTTTACAACCACAATTGTATATAATGATGTGAAGGTAAACCGTTTATATTTTTCGGCACTATTCGGTGTTGGAGCAGAATGGCGAGTATATAGGCGTTTAGGAATATTTATTGAGCCGACCATGAGATACGGACTTAGCAATTTAAGTAAAACTCCAGGAATAAAAACTAGGCCAATTGTGGTTGGTGCGAATGCTGGTATTAATATTACTTTTTAACCTTTATCTAAAATACTGTTAGGGATAGGTTTTTTATCAATTTCATTTTTTTGTCACGAACTTTTTCGTTGTTAAAAAAATTGAATACGTTCCAAAATCAAGTTTATGCCATTCACCTTGACTGCTTGTCCGATTATAACTTGTTCCTTGACAAATTAGGATGCCTCCATAAGATAATGATATAATTTCCTTTTGCTTTTCTGTTGGCAAAAATTCAATTGATGCCACAATATTTCCTGTTAGCCATACACCGTATTCGTCAAAATCAATTTCTAACCAACCATTGGAAACTGGTCTTCTGATAAAAATTTCTTTTTCAAAAGCTCTTTCGGTCGGCTTGTTTCCGTCAAAATAATAAAAGTTGATTCTGAAACTTGCTGTGTCCGTATTGACTCCTTTAAGATAAATATGAAAGTTCGAAATTTTCGTCATTTCATCGCCTAAGTCAAACTGTTGAGCACATTCAACTATGTCAGAGGTCGTGTCACTTTGGACAATACCGAATACTCCTGGCAAATTTCTTGAAAGTCCAATTTTCTTTGACTTCCACTTCCCATTAGCGATTATGATTACTTCAGTCAATTCTAGCATCTTTTGATGTAGTAAAATGGAATCGGGCTTGTTAAACAACAAATATTTTACAGGAATTGTCAATGAATTATAACCAACGAATGAGAATGTAAGAGAGTCATTTATTTTGTCAGAGGAAATATTAATGCTAAATCTTCCACTAGAATTAGAAATTGTACCTGAGTTCTTGTTTTTAATTCCAATGTTAACAAATGGCATCGGTTCTTTTGTCATTGCATCAAAAACACTTAAGGAAATTACATTTTGTCCCTGTAGATTAACTAGAATAAAAAATACCCAAGTCGTTAGTATAATATTTTTTGTCATCGTTGTCGTCCTTTTAACTTAACCCTAAAGGCAACACACACTAAACATATAAAAATAAAAGACCTTATTTTAAATAACATGCCTCAGTACCTGGAA
>CAYWAV010000013.1:0-57986 GCA_964456225.1 uncultured Chitinophaga sp.
ATCTGCAAAAGAAGCAGTTGCTCAATCTTACAAAATTGGTAAAAAGGGAGATACCGTTTTGTTGTCGCCTGCTTGTGCAAGTTTTGATATGTTTGAAAATTATGAGGACCGCGGAACTCAATTCAAACAGGCTGTTCGCGCACTTTAAAATAAATTGATTGGTGTTATTAAAATTAAAAATAGATGATAGAAAACAATAAAATAAGAAATTATCACGATAAGTTGAATCAGACATTGTTGTCTCGAAATCGTGTTCGATCTTCTGAAGATGATCATCAATTGGAATTTGTCGATGAAATTAATGGCATTGCATTTATTAACGACTCCAAATCCATTCGCTTAACGGCAACCCGAAATGCACTGGAATCAATAGAAACTTCTGTTGTGCTTATAATTGGTGGTGATGATAGAGATAATGATTACTCTGTTCTTACACAACAAATCAAACAAAAAGTAATTGCTGTTGTGTATTTGGGAAGTTATAGTGATAAAATCTTAAAATATTTTTCGTCACACAAAATGCTTTTTGGGAAGGCATTAACTATTGAAGAGGCTGTTAAAATGTCAGCGGCTTATGCTTTGTCAGGTGATGTTGTGTTGTTTTCACCTGCTTGTCCTAGTTATCATGCGCATGATAATTATAAAAGCAGAGGAAATAAATTTAAAGACGTTGTTAAAAATTTAAAAGGATAAATGAATTTATTCAAATACATAAAAGGAGATAAAGTAATTTGGACAGTAGTTTTACTATTATCTCTATTGTCTATTTTGGTGGTGTATAGCTCAGTTGTTGCTTTGGCTTATCGCTATAAAAATGGCGATACAGCTTCGTATTTAATCAAACATATTTTTATTGTTGGCTCGGGAATTTTCTTAATGTATTTGATACATAAAGTAAAGTATTCTTATTTCTCTAGAATTTCACAAATTGCAGTTATTCTCGCGGCTCCGTTATTATTATACACACTATTAAATGGAGTAAGCGCTGGAGAAGCATCTCGTTGGTTAGCAATTCCAGGAACATCGTTGACTTTTCAAACATCCGATTTTGCAAAACTTGCATTGATTGCATACGTTGCCCGAATGCTTTCTATCAAACAAGATGTTATAAAAGATTTTAAACAAGGATTTTTACCCGTTGTTATTCCCGTTATTGTGATTTGTGCATTGATTTTCCCTGCAAACTTTTCTACGGCAGCCTTATTATTTTTAACCTGTTTGGTGTTGATGTTTGTTGGTAGAATGAATGCAAAACATTTATGGTTATTGATTGGGTCGGGTGTTGTTTTTATCGCGTTACTCGTTTTAATTATATGGAATTTTCCAAATGCAATTCCAAGGGGTTCAACTTGGAAAGCACGTATCGAAAATTTTAGTAAAGGTGATAGCGAGAGCAATTTTCAGGCTGAACAAGCTAAAATAGCTATCGCTAGAGGCATTGTTCCTCAAGGTCCTGGAAATAGTATTTCAAGAAATTTTTTACCGCAAGCCTCTTCTGATTTTATTTTTGCAATTCTTATTGAAGAGTGGGGATTAATTACTGCAGTCATCATTGTATTCTTATATATAGTATTACTCTTCCGAGGAGTGCGAATTGCCAATAAGAGCGAACGAACCTTTGGAAGTTTACTTGCCATTGGATTGACATTTAGTTTGGTGTTTCAGGCCATGATTAATATGGCTGTGGCTGTGAATTTATTTCCCGTTACGGGACAACCACTTCCCTTAATTAGTATGGGAGGAACATCCATTTGGTTCACCAGTATTTCTATCGGAATTATTTTAAGTGTAAGTAGAGAAACAGAAATTTCTCAGGAAGGAGGAATGCTTGCAACCGCTTAAAATTATAGTTAGTGGAGGAGGAACAGGCGGGCACATTTTTCCAGCCATCGCCATCGCCAATGCAATTAAAAGTTTACGTCCGGATACCGAATTTTTATTTGTAGGTGCAGAAGGAAAAATGGAAATGGAAAAAGTTCCAGCTGCAGGATACAATATTGAAGGACTTTGGATCTCTGGTTTTCAAAGAAAGTTATCGATGTCGAATTTGGCTTTCCCTTTCAAAGTGATTAGCAGTTTGATGAAGGCAAAAAAAATATTAAAATCCTTTAAACCAGATGCTGTCATTGGAACAGGCGGATTTGCTAGTGGGCCAATGTTGCACGTTGCTTCAAAAAGTGGAATAGCAACTTTGGTGCAGGAACAAAATTCATATCCAGGAATTACGAATAAAATTCTTTCTAAAAAAGTAGATCGTATTTGTGTAGCCTATGCTGGAATGGAAAAATATTTTCCCGAAGAGAAAATTTTGCTGACTGGAAATCCTGTTCGACAAGATATTTTAAATTTGGATGGAAAAAAAGAAAGAGGTTTAGAATATTTTGGATTGAGTGCTGATAAAAAGATAATTCTGGTAATAGGTGGAAGTTTGGGTGCAAGAACAATCAATGAAAGCATTCTTAAGTGTTTGGAAACATTCGAAAAAAATGATATTCAGTTAATTTGGCAAACAGGTAAAGGTTATTATGAGACTGCCAAGCAAGCTGTTTCAAAATATGATAGCAAAGGAATAAAAGCATATGACTTTATTCAGAAAATGGACTATGCTTATGCCGTTGCTGATATGGTGATTTCTAGAGCAGGAGCAAGCTCTGTTTCTGAATTGTGTTTGGTTAAAAAGCCATGCATTTTAATTCCTTCACCCAATGTAGCAGAAGATCATCAAACAAAAAATGCGATGGCATTGGTGACATACAATGCAGCTGTTATTTTAAAAGACGTGGATTCACGGGAGCAATTGTGCAAATTGACAATAGACTTGATGAATGATTCGAAGCAATGTTTTAAGCTTTCGGAGAATATCGGAAAATTAGCTTTTCAGGATTCAGCAATAGTCATTGCAAATGAAGTGTTGAGTTTAATAAATAAAAAGAAGTAAATGGATTTGAATAAAATACATAGCATTTATTTTCTAGGCATTGGCGGTATCGGCATGAGTGCGCTTGCTCGTTACTTTAATGCTATGGGAAAAAAAGTTGCGGGCTATGATAAAACTTCAACTAAACTTACAGATGAATTAATAGCAGAAGGAATTGAAATTCATTTTGAAGATCATATCCGAAATATTCCAAAATACTTTAAAGAATTACCTTTTGATACCGATAATATATTAATAGTTTTTACACCTGCCGTTCCATTTGACCACAGCGAGTATGTATTTTTTAATTTAAATGGGTTTAACATTAAAAAAAGAGCTGAAGTATTGGGGATGATTACACAATCTGCACATACGATCGCTGTGGCCGGAACGCATGGTAAAACAACAACTTCTTCCTTAGTTGCACACATTTTAAAATCAGCAGGATTGGACCCTTCTGCTTTTTTAGGCGGGATCACTCAGAACTACAATACCAATTTGTTGTTAAGCTCAGGTTTAAAAAAGGACATTTCCCCCTCTCCTTCTGAGAGAGCCGGGGTGAGCTCACTGATAGTTGTGGAAGCAGATGAATACGATCGTTCTTTTTTAACACTTCATCCTGAGATTGCTGTGATTACTTCTGTGGATGCCGATCATTTGGATATTTATGGAGATAAGAATCAGGTGGAGGAATCGTTTTCGCTTTTTGCTAAACAGGTGAAATCAAAATTGATTTTGAAAAAAAGTATTGTTGGAAAAGTGAATGCCAATATTAGCCCAATTACTTATTCCGTAAATGATGAGTCAGCCGATTATTTTGCTAAGGATATTAAAATTGAAAATGGATTTTATAAATATGCAATTGTAACTCCAACGGCAATTTTTGAAAACCTAACGCTTGGTTTACCAGGCTTGCATAATGTAGAAAATTCTGTTGCAGCAGTCGCAATCGCTTGTCAATTGAATATCTCGGAAGATATTATTAGTAAGGCTTTGGCTTCGTTCAAAGGAGTGAAAAGAAGATTTGATTATCATATTAAAACGGAAAAACTCGTTTATATTGACGATTATGCACATCATCCAGAAGAATTGAAAGCGGCTATCAGCTCTGCAAAAGAAATGTATCCCGGTAAAAAAATTACAGGAATATTCCAGCCGCATTTATTTTCACGTACTCGTGATTTCGCAGACGATTTTGCAAGAAGCTTAGATTTATTAGATGAATGCATTTTGATGGAAATATATCCAGCACGCGAATTACCTATTGAAGGTGTTTCATCGCAAATGCTTTTAAATAAAATGAAATCAACCAATAAAAGTATTTGTCAGAAAAGTGATTTGATAGAAGAGGTTGCTAAAAGAGACATTGAAATATTGATGACGATGGGTGCCGGTGATATAGACACATTTGTAGAACCTATAAAAATAGAATTAACAAAAAATTGAAGAAATTTAAAAAAATACTATTCATTTCCATGTGGCTTGTGCTGATTACAGGTTTGCTTTTTACAATGGGTTTTGTAAACAAGCAGCAAGATGCATTATTATGTGAGAAACTATCAGTAAATGTAAATCAGGAAAATGATTTATATTTTTTGGATATGTATGATGTTATTCGATTGATAAAAGACAGAGGCGATTCAATCGTTGGACAACCCAAAGCAACTGTGAATGTTTCAGAAATTGAAAAGGCCTTGAATAGTCATGCTGATATTTCAAATGCAGAAGTTTACATGTCGATTAATGGGGAAGTGAAGGTAGAAGTGAAACAGCGTAAACCTGTTGTACGTGTTATAAATTTAGATGGGGATAGTTATTACATTGATGATGAAGGAACATTTATGCCATTGTCGAGTAAATACACGGCAAAAGTTTTAATTGCGAATGGAACATTGTCGGAACCTTTTATAAAACGCTATACATATTCTATTGCTGATATTGGTAAAGACAGTTTGCTTAATGCCACAAGTATGTTGGATGAAATTTATGCAATGGCAAATTATATCAATGGAGATAAATTCTGGAGTTCACAAATACAACAGATTTACATTAATAAAGATAAAGACATGGAAATTGTTCCAATAGTAGGAGATCAAAAAATAATATTTGGGGATACAACATTCATGGATAAAAAATTTAAAAAACTTTTAACATTCTATCAGCAAGGTTTGAATACTACTGGTTGGTGGGATAAATACTCAATCATAAACTTGAAATTTAAAGATCAAATTGTTTGTACAAAAAAATAAATTATAATTATTAAAATATGGAACCATCAGAAATTGTAGTAGGATTAGATATCGGGACAACAAAAATTGTAGCGATTGTAGGTCGCAGAAACGAATTCGGAAAAATTGAAATTCTAGGAATGGGAAAATCCGAATCCTTTGGAGTTGCCAGAGGAGTAGTTCAAAACATTGACCAAACGGTGCAGTCGATTCAAACGGCTGTTGCGGAAGCGGAAGCAAAATCAGGAGTAGATATAAAAGTGGTGAACGTTGGTATTGCCGGTCAGCATATTCGTAGTATGCAACATCGCGGAATAAAAACCCGTGCAAGCATTGAGCAAGAAATTTCTCAAAACGACATAGATGCACTAATTGATGATATGTATAAATTGATGATGGCACCCGGTGAAGAAATTATTCATGTGCTTCCACAAGAATATATTATCGACAATGAATCCGGAATTAAAAATCCAATTGGTATGTCGGGAATTCGTTTGGAAGCAAATTTTCACATTATTACAGGGCAAATTGCTGCTGCGCGAAATATTTATAAATGTGTTCAAAAAGCAGGATTGGAAGTTTCTGAATTAACATTAGAGCCTCTTGCATCTGCAGATGCGGTTTTAAGTAACGAGGAAAAAGAAGCAGGAGTTGTGTTGGTGGATATCGGAGGTGGAACAACGGATGTGGCTATTTTTCAAGATGGAATTATTCGTCATACTGCTGTTATTCCTTTTGGTGGAAATGTAATTACCGAAGATGTAAAAGAAGGCTGCACGATTATTAAAAGTCAAGCAGAACTTTTGAAAATGAAATTCGGTTCGGCATTAGCAAGTGAAAATCAGGAAAATGAAATCGTGTCAATCCCGGGATTGAGAGGTCGTGCACACAAAGAAATTTCAGTTCGTAATCTTTCTGCAATTATTCAAGCACGCATGGAAGAAATTGTAGAGCATGTGTATTATGAAATCAAACATTCGGGTTATGAGAAAAAATTAATAGCAGGAATTGTCGTTACAGGTGGTGGAGCACAGTTGAAGCATGTGTCACAATTGATCGAATACATTACAGGAATGGACACGAGAGTGGGTTACCCAAACGAACATCTTGCTAAAGGAAGTGAAGATGTAACTAGTCCGCTATTTGCTACTTCTGTTGGTTTGGTGATGAAAGGCTTGCAAACTTTGGATAAACAAAACAAAAAATTGGTTTCAACAACAGGAGACACAAAAGGAATAAAAGGACATTCTAAAGAAAAAACATCAGGCTTTTTTGATAAGCTAAAGAGTTTCTTTGATGAGGATGCAGCTCAGAAATAGTTTCAGGCTTACTTGACTACGTTCTTCCCTCTCCTTTATTCAAGGAGAGGGACAGAGGGAGAGGTGCTGAAAAGAGTGTAGAAATTAACATCTCATAGTTAGTAACTATGAAGCAAGGCGTTAAATCTACATTAAAAAAAGCCCCAATTTTAGGGCAGTATAAAATAAACACGGGTTAAAACCCAACAATATCAAACGTTTTAAATAAAAACAAAAATGATGAAATTTGATTTACCAACAGAAAACTCCTCAATTATCAAGGTAATTGGAGTAGGTGGAGGCGGAAGTAACGCTGTTAACCACATGTACAAACAAGGCATCAAAGGTGTTGATTTTATTGTATGTAATACTGATCAACAGGCATTGGATATGAGTCCAGTTCCTTTAAGAATAGTTTTAGGTGCTAGTTTAACAAAAGGTCGCGGTGCAGGTTCTTTGCCTGAAGTAGGTAAAAATGCCGCTATCGAAAATATCGAAGAAGTAAAAGCACTTTTAGCGAATAATACTGAAATGGTATTTATTACTGCTGGATTAGGTGGTGGTACTGGTACAGGTGCTGCTCCAATTATTGCTAAGGCTGCAAAAGAAATGGGAATCTTAACAGTAGGTATTGTTACCATTCCTTTCGGATTTGAAGGTAAAAAACGTAAAGCTCAAGCGGATGCCGGTTTAGAAGCGTTGAAAGAAAATGTAGATACTTTATTGGTTATCAGCAACGATAAATTGCGTGAGATCTACGGTAATTTAAAAGTAACGGAAGCTTTCGGTCATGCCGATGATATTTTAGCAACTGCTGCAAAAGGAATTGCCGATATCATTACAACTACATTGCAAATCAATACCGATATCAATGATGTAAAAACGGTAATGAAAGAAAGTGGTGTTGCAATAATGGGTTCTGCTATGGCAAGTGGTGAACAACGTTCGTTACGTGCTGTTGAACAAGCGATGTCTTCTCCATTATTAAACGATAGCAATATCAAAGGTGCACGTTATGTTTTGGTGAATGTTACTTGTGGTGAAGACGAAATCACAATGGATGAATTCGGTGAGATTACAGATTATATTCAAGATGCAGCAGGAATGTCTGCAGAGGTTATCAAAGGATATGGTGTAGATCCATCTTTAGGTGATAAAGTGAATGTGACAATTATTGCTACCGGATTTAGTTCTAAAGCAGATGTCGGAATTCAAATTGAAAAAGCTCCTGCTAAAAAAGTATTCTCTTTAATGGATGAAGTGAAAGCAGAAGTTGTTGCTCCAATTGCTGAAGTGACTCCACAAGTAGAAGAAATTACATTGAAGCCAATGGAAATGACTTCTTACTTCAAAGAAGAAGTGAAGGTGGAAGTTGTTCCAGAAGTAGTTCAAGAAACACCAATTATTGTTCATGAATTAACTCCAGAAGTAGTTGCTGAAGTAGAAACTCCAATTATTGTTGCAGAGCATACTCCAGAAGTGGTTGCGGAAATCGAAACGACTATCATTTTAAATGAAGCGGTTGCTCAAGAAACTGAAGAAGCTTCATTCTTTGTAAGTGAAACAGAAGAAACTTATGTGGATGAAAATCCAATTATTGTAAACGAAATAGTAGCTGAAGAAACTCCAATCATCTTTAACGAAATTGTTTCTGAAGAAACAAGTGTAAGTGAAGTGATTGCTGAAGTTGAAGAAGTTACTCCTGTTTTAAATGACGTGGCTGTAGAACCAACAATGGACACTTCGACTACGCTCAGTGTGACAGAAGAAGAGTCAGTAACATTTGTTAGCGAAGAAGTAGTTGAACCAATTTTTGAAGTGGAAGAAGTAAAAACACCCGTTACCTTCGAATTCGAAATTTCAAACAAAGTTGTTTCTGAAGAACCTATTATTGTTAACAATACTACAATTGATGAAGCATATGCTAAAATGGAGCCGGTTGTTGAAGCTAAAAAAGAGGAAGAAAATACAATTGTAGCGAAAGTTCAAAACGATGAACAATTGAAGAAAGCGCAAGACCGTGTTGCTAAATTAAAAGAGTTGAGCTTTAAATTAAAATCTCCGAATGGTTTGTCTGAATTAGAAAATGAACCGGCTTATAAAAGAAGAAACATTAATTTAGATTCTACTCCTCATTCTTCTGAATCACAAGTTTCTCGTTATACTTTATCAGAGAACGAAGACAAGAAGATTGAGATTAAACCAAATAATTCTTTTTTACACGATAACGTTGATTAATTTTTAATTAGGATAGTTAATAAAAAAAATCCCCTCGAATTCTCGAGGGGATTTTTTTTTGCTTTTAATGAGTCAAAATTGTTAAATTCGTATTTGGAATAGAATCCACTAAATCACCTAGTCACATAATTACTTAATCACATAAAAAATGGCTTTAGAAGAAAAAATAAATGCAGACATTAAATCTGCAATGCTAGCGAAAGAAGCTTCCAAATTAGAAGCATTAAGAGCAATTAAATCTGCTATTCTGTTATTAAAAACTTCTCCGGAAGGATTGAATGATGATACAGAGATGAAAGCGCTTTTAAAAATGGTAAAGCAACGTAAAGAAACTGCTGATTTATACATTACACAAAGCCGTAAAGACTTAGCCGATGTTGAGATAGCTCAGGCAACTGTTATTGAAGCTTATCTTCCACAACAAATGAGTGAAGAGGATGTGAAAGCAGAAGTTGCAAAAATTATAGTTTCTGTAGGAGCAACATCTCCAGCTGATATGGGAAAAGTAATGGGTGCTGCGTCAAAACAATTAGCAGGGAAAGCAGATGGTAAATTAATTTCTACTATTGTAAAAGATTTGCTAAGTATATAATAAACAAAAAAATTATTTGTTTCTATTTTGCTTATTCGTAAAACCTATGAGTAGGAGAACAGCCCAAGGCATGTAAAAAGGACTTAAGGCTAAAAAAGAAACAGAAGTAAGGAAAAATAATAACAAGGCAATAACTGTTGTAACAGCCATTCCTATTAATCCTATTTTAATTAATCTGCTCATAGTTTATGGGTGTAAAGGTAATTAATTCATTGCCTTTTTTTAAGGCATACAAAAAAACCTCTTCGTTGTCATTTCGAGCATTCTGCGTTGAAGCAGACATTATCGAGAAACGAAGAGGTTTTTTTAAATTTCAAGAGTAAACAAATTACATCATTCCACCCATGCCGCCCATGCCTGGATTACCCATTGGCATTGCAGAAGCTTCTTCTTTTTGTTCAGCTAATACACATTCTGTTGTTAAAAGCATAGCCGCAATGGAAGCTGCATTTTCTAAAGCAACACGAGCAACTTTAGTAGGATCAATTACTCCTGCAGCATATAAATTTTCATATTTATCAGTACGTGCATTGTAACCAAAATCTCCTTTTCCTTCACGTACTTTTTGAACAATCACAGCACCTTCTAATCCAGCATTTGCAACAATCTGACGCAAAGGTTCTTCAATTGCACGAATTACAATTTGGATTCCTGTTGTTTCATCCTCGTTAGCACCTTTCATTTTTTCTAATCCATCAATTGCTCTAATGTATGCAACACCACCACCCGGTACAATTCCTTCTTCAACCGCTGCACGTGTAGCTGCTAACGCATCGTCAACTCTGTCTTTCTTCTCTTTCATTTCTACTTCAGTGGCTGCTCCAACATATAATACTGCAACTCCTCCAGCTAATTTAGCCAAACGTTCTTGCAATTTTTCTTTGTCGTAATCCGATGTAGTAGATTCAATTTGTGCTTTAATTTGATTTACACGAGAAGCGATATCTGCCTTTTTACCTTTTCCTCCAACAATAGTTGTATTGTCTTTGTCAATTGTAATTTTTTCAGCTGTACCCAACATGTTTAATTCAGCATTTTCTAACTTGTAACCTCTTTCTTCTGAAATTAAAGTGCCACCAGTTAAAATTGCTAAGTCTTCTAACATTGCTTTTCTTCTGTCACCAAAACCAGGAGCTTTTACAGCCGCAATTTTTAATGAACCACGAATTTTATTTACAACCAATGTCGACAATGCTTCACTGTCCACATCTTCTGCAATAATTAAAATTGGTCTTCCTGTTTGAACTGCTTTTTCCAATACTGGAAGTAATTCTTTCATGATAGAAATTTTCTTGTCAGTAATTAAAACAAGTGGATTTTCTAAAACAGTTTCCATTTTATCTACATCTGTAACAAAGTAAGCAGAGATATAACCTCTGTCGAATTGCATTCCTTCAACAACTTCAACAGTAGTTTCTGTTCCTTTTGCTTCTTCAACAGTAATAACTCCTTCTTTCTTCACACGCTTCATTGCTTCTGCAATTAACTTTCCAATAGCATTGTCATTGTTAGCAGAAATGGTTGCTACTTGTTCAATTTTTTTATTGTCGTCACCAATTTTCTGTGATTGTTTGTTCAAGTTTTCTACAACCGCAATAACTGCTTTGTCGATTCCTCGTTTTAAATCCATTGGATTTGCACCTGCTGCAACGTTTTTTAAACCTGCAGTAACAATTGCTTGAGCAAGAACGGTTGCTGTTGTTGTTCCGTCTCCGGCAGCATCAGCAGTTTTAGAAGCAACTTCTTTTAACATTTGTGCTCCCATGTTTTCTACTGGATCTTTCAGCTCAATTTCTTTTGCAACTGTAACACCATCTTTTGTAATGCTTGGAGCACCAAATTTTCTATCAATAATTACATTTCTTCCCTTCGGTCCTAATGTTACTTTTACTGCGTTTGCTAATGCGTCAACTCCTTTTTTTAATCGGTCTCTTGCATCTATATTGAAAAATATATCTTTTGCCATTTTTTTATAATTTTAGATTATGTGTGTTTTTAAAAACTGTTAATTTTTCGGAAATAGGAATTTGATGATTTTTGAATGGAAGCTAAATTAATTCTCTAATTAATTCTCCAATTCTCTAATTCACCAATGCTGTAACTAAATAATTGCGAAAATATCGCTTTCTCTCATTATTAATAAATCTTTACCTGCTACCTGAACTTCAGTTCCTGCATACTTTCCATACAACACCGTGTCGCCAACTTTTACTTCTGGTTTGTTTCCTTTGTCATCTTTTTCGCTAACTGCAACAATGATTCCTCTTTGTGGTTTTTCTTTTGCCGTATCCGGAATAATAATTCCGCTAGCTGTCTTTTCTTCAGCAGCAGCAGCTTCTACAACCACTCTGTTTTGTGTTCCTGCAACTGGCTTGATGTTTACTTTTGAACTTGTCTTTGCCATCTTTGATTCTATTTATTGGTTTAACTTATACTTAATTTTTTTGTCAATCGCAATAGTCAGAAATTGTACCAATCACTTATTATTGTTGAATTGCGACAATTTTGCAGATGTCAGCTTTTATATGAAAAAAAAGTGTCAGAAATGCTGATGAATTCTGACACTTTGAATAATATGTTTATGACCTAGATTAAGGTGTTGGATTTCCTGTTGGCGCTTGAACAGCCGGTGTCGGGTTTGCAGCTGGCGCAGCAGGTGTAACATCTTCTGCAGCTTTCTGACGAGTTACAGACTCTGTTCCTGTCCCAGATGTTACTACACCAGAAGTTTTTGTGAAAGAAGTTGAAATCACACTTAGGATTAATAAAGACGCAGCCAAAGTCCAAGTCGCTTTTTCTAAAAAGTCAGCTGTCTTACGAACTCCCATTACTTGGTTAGATGAAGCGAAGGATGATGCTAAACCACCACCTTTTGAATTTTGTACTAAAACCACTAAGATTAAAAGAATACAAACTACTATAATTAAAATTGAAATAATTGAGCTCATTGTAAATTATTGCTTTTGTTGATTAATTAATTTCCTCAAATTTTTAATTTGGGATGCAAAGTAAAGTCTTTTTTCTGGATATTTCAAGCGTAAATTTTCATAAGCCTTAATTGCTTTGGTATAATTCCCTTGTAAAACGTATATTTTAGCTAAAGTTTCACTAACAAATGTAATATCCTCGGCCACACTCTGCTTAGCCATGTTTACAGGACTGAAAAATTCAGTTTTGGGGCGGTTTAGCTTGGGTTCATCACGAATAAACTTGTCGATTAATTCAAATGGACTTAATTGATTATCAGTGCTTTCTGTATCTGATTCTTCATTTAATTCTTCTATAACTGCTGTTCCAGTATTTATATGTTTTAACCAATCTGTAAAGGATAAGGAATCAATATTTATAGTCTCTTTTTCAGAAACAATTGGCTCTTGAATGTTTAATACAAAATTTGATTCAACCGTTTCTTGTTTTTCTTCTAATGGATTAATTAGCGGAGTAGATAATATCTCAATTTCTACACTTGCATCTATTATTTCATTTAGATATCCTGTCTCTAATTGATCTCTAACCTCTGTAACTTCGGTTTCTAAGGGTTGAGTTGAAATGTCTATTTTTTGTTCTTCAACAACAGCTTCAATTTCTGAAATAACAGGAACCTCTGTCACACTGAGTGCGTTATCTTGAGCATTCTGCGTTGAAGCAGACACATCGAAGGCTGAAGTGTTCTCCTTTTCTGGAGATATAGCTTCTTCAATAATCTCTGGTTCAATTTTTCGCTCTGCTACTTCTTCTTTGATTAAATTAATTACCGACTCTTCAATTTTCTTTTCTTCCAAAATCTCCGTCATACTGAGCTTGGTCGAAATATCAGGAACTTGAATTGCTTCAGTTTCTTGTTGTTTTGTAATCAAACGATGCAATACTTTTCTGTCGGTTGCGTAAGCAGCAGTGACTCTTAATTGATTGTTATAATGTATGCTGTTGATATTGTGCAAGCTCTTCGCATAAAGCAAATGAGCCGTTTGGAAATAAGGAAAGTTCTTCAACAATTCACCAATCAAAACGCTCTCATTCCCCGACATTTTCTCCGGAGTTTCAACGTATGATATGAATTGTACTTTGTTCATTTTATATAAAAAATTTCTTCCGCTTCCCTTCTCCATATTGGAGAAGGTGTCCCGCTTATAGCGAGACGGATGAGGCGTCTACCAGTTATTCAATGCTCTGTTAAAAATGTCTTGTACCAACTGTTCATTAATTTCTCTTGTTAATTGATCTTCAATTGAAGCAATGTTTTGATCACTTGTATAATCAGCATAACGTGAAAACGATTGTTCGAAATTTTTCTTTTCATCAAACATACAAGTATATTTTACATTCACAGTTATTGTTAGTCTGTTTAATGCAGCTTGATCTGTACTTTGTATGGCTATTGGCCCCGTTGTATAACCTATTACACTTCCTTCAAAACCTAAATCTCCACCTTTATTTACTAATGCCAAACGAGTTTGCGAACTTAATTTATCACGCAACGCTTCTGTAAAAGTCTGACTCAAAGTAGGCGGTGCCAGAGATGCATTGTTCTGAAAATACTGAACCGAAACTGTTTTTGCTTCAGGCGGAACACTACCTCCCGTAAAGGAATAATGGATTTTACAACCCGAAAACAGAATCAAGATGCAAGATGCAAGAACTAAGATGCGTTTTGTTTTTAATATGAAGTTCAGTTTTCTCAATTTGATATTTTCGTATTATCTAATCACCTACGTTAACTATTTTATCCCGTATTCATTAATTTTACGGTACAATGTTCTTTCAGAAATCCCTAATTCTTTTGCTGCGTTTTTGCGTTTGCCTTTGTGTTTTGTCAATGCTTTCTTAATCATATCTTCTTCAATTTCTTGCAGCGACAATGATTCTTCTACCATTTCTGTAACCGGAATTTGATTTTGCATCATCGGAGTAGTCGTATTGTAACCAAGCTGAATTGCCGTTTCTGGTGTGCCTACATCCTGAAATAATTTTTTAATTAATTGCGCATTCTCTGGTGGAAAATCCTGATTTAATTGATTATCGTTTTCAATTAAGTCGACAACAATTTTTTTCAAATCCATCATTTCTTTTTTCATATCGAACAATACTTTGTATAAAATATCACGTTCGCTAAAATCATTTCCTGCAGTTGAAGTGCTAGCCAATACAGGAAGTTGAGAGGTTTGATGAATGGGTAAATATTTAATCATTGTATCAGCAGTGATATCACGATTTTTTTCAATGACCGAAATTTGTTCTGTGATATTTTTTAACTGTCGAATGTTTCCTTGCCAATAATAATTTGTAAGAATTTGTTCTGCCGATGGATCTAACTTAACAGTGGGCATTCTATATTTTGAGGAAAAATCAGAAGCGAATTTTCTGAATAACAAATGAATGTCCTGTCTACGTTCACGCAAAGGAGGAACTACAATTGGAACGGTATTTAATCGATAAAATAAATCTTCTCTGAATTTTCCTTTCTCAATCGCTTGCTGAATATTTACGTTTGTAGCAGCAACTACGCGTACTTCTGTTTTTAAAACTTTAGAGGAACCTACTTTTATAAATTCTCCGGTTTCTAAAACACGTAATAATCTGGCTTGCGTTGCGATAGGCATTTCGGCAACTTCATCTAAAAATATAGTTCCACCATTCGCAACTTCAAAATATCCTTTGCGTGCCTCATGCGCTCCAGTAAAAGATCCTTTTTCGTGACCAAATAATTCCGAATCTATTGTTCCTTCTGGAATAGCACCGCAGTTTACAGCAATGTACTGACCATGTTTACGAGCACTTAAGGCATGAATAATTTGTGGGAAAACTTCTTTTCCAGTTCCGCTTTCTCCAGTAATTAATACCGTTAAATCGGTTGGCGCAACTTGCATTGCAATATCAATTGCTCTGTCGAGTAGAGAAGAACTACCAATAATTCCAAATCTATTTTTTATTTCCTGAACTGTCATTTTTTTTCTCTGTGAAACTCTTTTTATTTCTCCGTGTGCTCTGTGTTGAAAACCCTACACTGCTTTCCCTATCAACGTTCCCCCTGTACAATTATCCGCCAACACATTTACATAATCTCCTTTTTTATAATTTTCTTTCGGAAACACCACCACACAATTTTGTGAGTTTCTCCCAAATAATTCTTCTTTCGATTTTTTAGAAGTGCCTTCCACCAATACTCTGTGCACTTTTCCTACTCCTGATTTTGTTCGGTATGCCGAATGTTTTAATTGTAATTCAACAATTTCAGCCAATCGTCTGCTTTTTATTTCTGCAGGAACATCATCCGGATATTTTCTTTCCGCCAATGTTTTTGGACGCTCACTGTAAGCAAACATGTAACCAAAATCATATTTGACAGCTTCCATCAAAGAAAGTGTGTCTTGATGCTCTTCTTCAGTCTCCGAACAAAATCCCGAAATAATATCCATAGAAATACCAGCATCAGGAATAATTTTGCGGATAGAATCTATTCGGTTCAAATACCATTCACGTGTATAACCACGGTTCATCATTTCCAAAATTCTGGAATTTCCCGATTGAACAGGTAAGTGAATATAGCTGCAAATATTATCGTATTTCGCAATGGTGTAAAGCACCTCATCATTCATATCTTTCGGATGCGATGTGCTGAAACGTACTCTCAAATCTGGATTTACCAAGGCTACTTTCTCCAACAATTGTGAAAATGTAGTTGCATTTTTTAATTCTTCGTCTGTAATGTTTTCTTTCTTCAAGCCTCCGCCTGTCCACAAATAGGAATCAACATTTTGTCCAAGCAAAGTCACTTCTCTGTACCCTTCGTTGAATAAATCCTGAGCTTCTTTGATAATTGTTTCTGGCTCGCGACTTCTTTCTCTTCCTCGTGTAAACGGAACAACACAGAAAGCACACATATTATCACAACCGCGAGTAATGCTAATGAATGCCGTTACTCCGTTGGAGCCTAAACGAACTGGAGCAATGTCCGCATAAGTTTCTTCTTTCGATAAAAGTACATTTACCGCTTTTTGACCTGTCTCCGCAATTTCAATCAGTTCAGGCAAACTGCGGTAAGCATCCGGACCAACAACTATATCCACCAACTTTTCTTCTTCTAACAATTGTGATTTTAAACGCTCCGCCATACAGCCCAACACCCCAACAATCAAATCAGGATTCGTTTTTTTTGCTTTTTTATATTCAGTCAAACGTTTTCTAACCCTTTGTTCTGCCCCTTCGCGAATAGCACAGGTATTTACGAAGATAACATCCGCTTCATGAAAGTCGGTTGTTGTAGAAAACCCTTTGTCTTTTAAGATGGATGCAACAATTTCGCTATCTGAAAAATTCATCGCACAGCCATAACTCTCCAAAAACAACTTTTTGCCGTTGGGTTTAGCTGGTTGCTCCAACATTAATGCTTCACCTTGTTTGCTCTCGTCAATTACTTTATTCTCGCTCATTTTCTTTTTTACTGGACTACAAAGATAATTAAAATAAATGGGTGACAAAATGGCGCATTTCGAATAATTTCACAAAAAAATAAAAAATTTATATATATATATTTATATATATATGTTTTGACAAAAGCAAATTTTATTTGCAAAAATCGTTTTTGATTTGTTTTCTTTGCAACGAATTTTGAGAAAATGGCATCTCAGCTATAATTCATTTTCATTAAACCAAAAACTAATTAGCTAGCGTATGAGCAAAAATTTAGTGATAGTGGAGTCCCCCGCAAAGGCAAAAACAATTGAAGGATTTCTAGGAGAAGGATTTACGGTAAAGTCGAGTTATGGTCACGTTCGTGACCTTGCAAAGAAAGGATTTGGAGTTGATATCGAAAACAATTTCACTCCTAATTATGAAGTATCTCCTGATAAATCAAAGGTAGTTAACGAGTTGAAAGCTTTGGCAAAAAAAGCAGAAGTGGTATGGTTAGCAACGGATGAGGATCGTGAAGGAGAAGCTATTTCATGGCATTTGTTTGAAGCTTTAAACCTTACTGAAAAGAGCACAAAACGTATTGTTTTTCACGAAATCACCAAACCAGCAATTCAAAATGCTATTGCAAACCCACGTACAATTGATAAACATTTGGTGGATGCACAACAAGCTCGTAGAATTCTAGATAGATTGGTGGGATTTGAATTGTCTCCTATTTTATGGAAAAAAGTTCGTCCGTCTTTGTCGGCTGGTCGTGTACAATCGGTTACTGTTCGTTTGATTGTGGAACGTGAACGCGAAATTGTTGCTTTTAATAGCACCTCTTCTTATAAAGTAACAGCCAATTTTATGGCTGGGAATGCCAATGTAAAAGCAGAATTATCTACAAAATTTAAAACGTTGGATGAAGCACGCGCATTTTTGAAAAAATGTGAAAATGCTGATTTTACTATAGATAGCTTAGAAACAAAACCTACAAAAAAATCTCCTTCTGCTCCCTTTACAACTTCTACTTTGCAACAAGAGGCAAGTCGTAAACTTGGATTTTCTGTTTCACAAACAATGGTGGTAGCCCAGAAATTGTATGAAAGTGGAAAGATTACTTACATGAGAACAGATTCTGTGAATCTTTCTGGAACAGCCATAGATCAAGCTAAAGCAGCAATCACTGGAAATTATGGTGAAAAATATTTAAATATTCGTCAATACAAAACAAAATCTAAAGGAGCACAAGAAGCTCACGAGGCTATTCGTCCAACGTATATCGAAAAACAAACTGTTGATGGCGATGCAGGTGAAAAACGTTTGTATGATTTAATCTGGAAGCGTACCATTTCTTCTCAAATGAGTGATGCTGAATTGGAAAAAACTACTGTTGTGATTACGGCATCTGGAACAACTGAAAAATTTGTTGTGCAAGGGGAAGTGTTGAAGTTTGATGGTTTCTTAAAAGTTTATTTGGAAGGAACGGATGATGAAGACGAAGAAAATAAAGAAGGAATGTTGCCTCCAATGAAAGTGGGAGAGCAATTAAAAGTGAATGAAATAATAGCGATGGAACGTTATACACATCATCCTGCTAGATATACGGAAGCAAGTTTAGTTAAAAAGTTAGAAGAACTTGGAATCGGTCGTCCATCTACTTATGCACCAACAATCTCTACTGTTCAAAAGCGTGAATACGTTGTGAAAGAAGATAGAGAAGGGGTTCAGCGTAACTTTAATGTTCTGATTTTAAAAGATCAAAAAATTAATGACGAAGTAAGAACAGAAGGTACTGGTGCAGAAAAATCAAAACTATTTCCGACTGATATCGGAATGGTTGTTAATGATTTTTTATTGAAAGAGTTTCCTCAGATTATGGATTTTAATTTCACTGCAAAAGTAGAAGAGGAGTTTGATGAAATTGCTGAAGGAAAAATATTGTGGACAAAAATGTTGGCTGATTTCTACAAGCCATTTCATAAAAATGTAGTGGATACTTCTGAAAATTCGGAGCGTGCATCAGGAGAACGTTTGCTTGGTGTTGATCCTGTTTCTGGAAAAAATTTATACGTGCGTATCGGTCGCTTTGGACCAATGGCACAGCTTGGTGAAGGCAATGATGAAAACAACAAGCCGAAGTTTTCTAGTTTGCGTAAAGACCAACGTTTGGATACAATTACTTTCCAAGAAGCATTGGATTTGTTTAAACTTCCGCGTGTTGCAGGAATGTTTGAAGACAAAGAAATGGTAGTGGCTGTTGGTCGTTTTGGACCTTATGTGCGTCACAACAGTTTGTTTATTTCTTTGAAAAAGGAAGATGATCCTATGACAGTTTCTACTGAAAGATGTGTGGAATTAATCCTTGCAAAACGCCAAGCCGAAATTGATAAATACATAAAAGTTTTTGAAGAACGTCCTGATGTTCAAGTCTTGAACGGTCGCTGGGGCGCATACTTGGTGATTGATGGAAACAACTTTAAATTACCGAAAGGAACAGATGCTCCCTCTTTAACTTTACAGGAATGTTTGGATATTGCTGCAGATCCTAAAAATGCAAGCAAAGGAAGTCGTTTCAAGAAAAAATTTGAAAAGAAACCATTCAAACAGGCAGCAGCAAAAAAAGCTACTCCAAAGAAGAAAGCCGTAAAGGGTGCTCCAATAGTGAAACTTGCTCCTAAAAAAGCAACTCCTAAAAAGAGTGCTCCTAAGAAAGCCGCAAAAAAAGCAGTCGCAAAAAAATAGTTTTGTTTCTTCTGTAACTTTTTGAAAGAAAGAAGTTATAGAAGAAACACATATTATTTTGAAACACAAGCAACCAAAATAATTTTTGTCGTCATTAATCAAAAGCTGGTATTTGAATAATTATTCGATATTTGTACGATGCAAGAATTTTTTACACCAATTGATACGAGTCACTTTAACGGAGCAACTAAGTATGCCACAACTTCCTACGGAAAACTTATCAATGCCTATCTGCAAGGTGGCGATTTTCCCAGTCTAGAAAACATTCAATTAGCAATTGTTGGCGTTGAAGAAGATCGAAAAGGATTGAATAATGAAGGTTGCGGACTCGCAGCGGATTACGTCCGCGAAAATTTATACAAATTATTTCAAGGAAATTATCAAATTAAAATTGCTGATTTAGGCAACATTAAAAAGGGAGATTCCATTGATGATAGCTATTTTGCAGTCACCGATGTTTTAGCACAACTGCTTCAAAAAAATATTATTCCGATTGTAATTGGTGGCTCTCAGGATTTAACTTATTGCAATTATTTGGCATACCAAAAAATGGAACAAACGATTAATATCGTTGCCATTGATTCTTCTTTTGATATTGGAGAAGGGGAGAAAAAACTGGACTCTCAAAGTTATCTTAGTAAAATAATTTTACACAAACCAAACATACTTTTCAACTTCAGTAATGTGGGTTATCAATCTTATTTTGTAGATCAAAATTCGGTGGAGTTGATGGATAAATTGTTCTTTGACACACATCGATTGGGGAAAATTAGAAAGAACATGGAGAGTGTTGAGCCCATTTTAAGAAATGCCGATTTAGTAAGTTTTGATGTTTCAGCTATTCGTCAAAGTGATGCACCGGGCAATGGAAATGCTTCTCCAAATGGTTTTTATGGCGAAGAAGCTTGTCAGATTACGCGATATGCAGGAATGAGTGATAAGTTGACGTCCATTGGATTTTATGAAATTAATCCTGCTTTTGATACCAACAAACAAACGGCACATTTGGTGGCTCAAATGATTTGGTACTTCATTGACGGGTTTTACAATCGCAAACAAGATTATCCAATTGTAGATAAATCAGAATACACGAAATACCGAGTATCCATTAAGGATCATGAGCATGAAATTGTTTTTTACAAAAGCAATAAAAGCGACCGCTGGTGGATGGATGTACCTTATCCGGTGAATCATCAGATAAAATTTGAACGTCATCACATGGTTCCATGCTCTTATAGCGACTATGAAACAGCTTGCAGTGATGAATTGCCTGATAATTGGTGGCAGACCTACCAAAAGTTAGGGTGATATTGATAAAATGTTAGTATAATTAACAATAAAATGTTTAAAAAGTTTGTTTTTATTAAACTTATAGCTAATTTAGCGACCTAACTTTAATAAAAAACAGCCGAAACACTGTTTAATTTAAAAAGTAAAAAATGAAAAAAACCCTTACTATCATTGCATTTTCGATTACTGGTTTGGTAACTTTTGCTCAGCAAGATGCACAATTCAGTATGAACATGTTCAATCGCTTAGCTATCAATCCAGGTTATGCTGGAACGAACAAAGCGTTATGTGCTACGATTTTATATCGTGACCAATGGGATAAATTTCCTGGAGCACCTAAAACAGGACTTTTGAGTGTTGATTACGGTCAAATTGCTCGTGGTGGTATTGGATTTACAATTGACCAAGATCAATTGGGTTTTGATAAAACATTAAAAGCAAAATTGGCTTATTCATTCCATTTACAACTAGGTACCGATGGAATTTTAGGAATTGGGTTAGATGCAGGTATGATTAACAAGTCGATGACGGGTAATTTTATCGCTCCTGATGGAACAACTACCGTTGGTGGTGGTGGAACAGACAATGCTATTCCTTGGACAGGTACTTCTGCTACAACTTATGACGTAGGATTTGGTTTATATTACACCAATCAGAAATTATATGTGGGTTTATCTTCTTTGCATTTACCTGCTCAAAAGATTAATGATAAGAGTAGTGCAGGTAGCACTTACCCATTATCTTATGATTTTCAATACCAAGTTGCTCGTCACTATTATGTAATGGCAGGTTATAAATTCCAAATCAACAATGAATTTGATGTAACACCTTCTATTTTAACAAAATCGGATGCTTCTTCTACTCAGTTGGATTTCAATGTGTTAGCTAGATGGAACCAAATGATTTTTGTTGGAGCTTCTTACCGTTTAACAGATGCAATTCCTGTTATGGCTGGTATTGAGTATAACGGATTTAAATTAGGATATGCATATGATATAACACTCTCAGCTTTAAAGAATCACAGTGCTGGAACGCATGAATTAATGCTTGGATATTGTAAGAAATTTACAAAGCCACCTGTTAAAACAGGTCACATGAACGTGAGATTTTTGTAAGAAAATCAGTTTTTTGTAACCTTTTAAAAATAGTATCGTTTAAGCTACTCTATTTGCTTTCGAAATCATCGTACTTTGCGTATGATGATTTTCTGACAAAAAGGGGTTTAATATAAAAACAACAAATATGAAAAAGTTGCTCTTGTTAGGTTCTGTGGTTGCTATTGCTTTTACTGGTTGTAAAACAAGCACTGGAGAACTTGTAGGTGTTCACCCTCGCTCCGAATGGTTCGATATCGATCCTTTTGGTACGTTGTATATTCCTATGGGAAGTTACAATATGGGTCCAAGTGATCAGGATACTCCTTATTCACACACTACCAAGTCTAAAACAGTTTCTGTTCAGGCTTTTTACATTGATCAAACCGAAATTTCAAATAACGAATATCGTCAGTTCGTGTATTGGGTGAGAGACTCAATTGCGCACCGTGCTTTATTTGAAGACGGTAGAGCTGAACACGGTGTTGAAACCGATGATTACGATCAGCCTATTGATCCTCCATTGGTTAACTTCGAGGAGGAAATTGCCTATGATGAAACAGATGTAAGAGAAGTACTTGAATTTATGTACTTGCCTGTTGAAGAGCGTTTCTATAAACGTAGAGAAATTGATTCTCGTAAATTAAACTACGAATACTATTGGATTAACTTACGTATGGCTGCTCAGAAGTCAAACCGTTTCAAACCTTCAAAATCTCCGGATGATAAAGGTCGTGATTTTATTAATGGTTACCAATCTACTAGTGTAGGTGACAATAAAACATTAGGTCACTATGATGTAAAAGATGCCGTTTCCGATGGCAGTGGTAATTATAGTACTCGTGAACAAAAAGATAAAGACAGAAGTGTATTTATCGTTAAAGACATTATCAATGTTTATCCTGATACTTTAGCTTGGGTTCATGATTTCACTTACTCATTTAATGAGCCAATGACAAATATGTATTTCTGGCATCCGGCTTATGATGATTACCCTGTTGTTGGTGTTAGCTGGAAACAAGCACGTTCTTTCTGTGTTTGGAGAACTCAATTGTTTAATAACTGGTTAGTAGGAAATGGTCAGACTTATGTAAACGACTTCCGTTTACCAACTGAATCAGAATGGGAATATGCTGCAAGAGGTGGAAATGCTTTAAGTCCATTCCCTTGGGGTGGTCCTTATATCAGAAATGCCCTTGGATGTTTCTTAGGAAACTTTAAACCAATGCGCGGTTCTTATATTGATGATGGTGGTTTCCACACTGTGAAAATTGCATCTTACAATCCGAATGATTATGGTTTATATTGTATGGCTGGAAATGCTGCTGAATGGACCAGCAACGCATTTGATGAATCAGCTTATGATTTTTCTCACGATTTAAATCCTGATTATGTTTACGAAGCTCAGGATAACGAAGCGACAGTTTTGAAGCGTAAAGTTATCAGAGGTGGTTCTTGGAAAGACGTTGGATATTATTTACAAACTAGTACAAGAACTTATGAGTATCAAGATACTGCGAAATGTTACGTTGGATTTCGTTGTGTTCAAACATACCTTGGTCGTCAAAGAGGAGACGCTCCAGGTGAAGGCTTTTAATTTGTATTCTCTAATCTAAACTAAATAATAATTATTAACTTTTAAATTTTAAAATTATGGGTGGTAAAAAATGGAAAAGTTTCATGGCCAAATTGTATGGATTTGGTGCGGCAATCGTAATCATCGGAGCGATGTTTAAAATTATGCACTGGCCAGGTGCGGGACCAATGCTTGTTGTTGGTTTATCTACAGAGGCGGTAATTTTCTTTTTCTCGGCATTTGAACCACCACATGAAGAAGTGGATTGGAGTTTAGTTTATCCTGAATTAGCTGGAATGCATGGTGAAGAAGGTGATCATAAACAAATTGAAGAAGACAAAGGTTCATTAACTGAACAATTGGATACTATGCTTGAAGATGCTAAAATCGGACCCGAACTAATGGCTAGTTTAGGAGAAGGTATGCGCAGTTTAAGTGATCAAGCTGGTAAACTTAATAATATTACAGATGCGTCAGTTGCTACTGAGTCATATGTAACAAGTGTAAAATCTGCAGCTAAAAATGTTGACTCATTATCAGATGCTTATACAAAAGCAGCTGATTCATTAACAGGACTTACTGTTAGTGGACCTGACAGCACTAACCTAGGTGAGCAAATTGTTAAGGTATCTAAAAACTTATCTGCTTTGAATGCTTCTTATGAATTGCAATTGCAAGGATCTAACGAACATTTGAAAGCTACTTCTAAATTCTACAGCGGATTAGAAGAATTAGTTCAAAATCTTAATGATTCTGTTGACGATACTAAGAAATACAAGGAGCAAATCGCTAGCTTGTCTTCTAACTTAGAATCATTGAACACAATCTACGGTAACATGCTTACCGCAATGAGAAAATAATTCCGTACTACGGAATTATTTTTTCCTTTTTGTTGAAGATGATATCTTCAACAGCGACTTATTAATTTAATATTAATCTATAGAAATAATATAGAACTATGTCAGGTGGAAAAGAAACCCCAAGGCAAAAGATGATTGGTATGATGTACCTGGTGTTAACAGCACTTTTGGCACTTAACGTATCCAAAGAAATCTTAAATGCCTTCGTTATTATAGAGGAAGGTTTGAATACAACAAACGTCAACTTTGATAGCAAGAATGGAATTTTGTATTCTAAGTTCGCGAAGGCAATGGCTGATAACCCAGCTAAAACTAAGCCTTGGAATGCAAAGGCTCAAGATGCAAAAAATAAGTCGGCTGAACTTTGCGCTTTTATTGATGAGATAAAAAGCGAATTGTATCAGCGTATTCAAAAACTTGAAAAAACAGTTGCAGATACTTTTCAATTGAAAAATTTAGATAGTAAGGATGAAAATAACATTCCTACTGAAATTTTAATTGGAGGAGGCGCTGATCCGGAAAATCCAACTGGTAAGGCTAAGGATTTAAAAGAAAAGATTGAAAAATTTAAAAAGGAAATGACTGCTTTGGTTCCTCAAAAGGAACAGGCTAGTTTGAAGCTAGGATTAAGCACTGAAGAAATGTATTCTATCGGTGATGAAAAAGTAGTTTCATGGGCGAGCAATATGTTTGCTCACCAGCCAGCAGCAGCCGTTTTTAGCGTTTTAGCGAAATTGAAAAATGACATTAAAAATGCTGAAAGTGATGTTGTTTCTATTTTATTGAAATCGATTACTGCGGATGACTTTTCATTCGATCAGGTTGTTGCTAAAGTTGTGGCACCAACTAGTTATATCATAGCAGGTGAAGATTATACTGCCGATATCTTTGTTGCTGCATATAGCTCAACTCAAGACCCAGAAGTATTAATTGGTGCTGTGGATACTACGGATAAAAAGAATCCCAAAATTGTTGGTACAGGAAGTCCTGTTGCTGTGGCGGGTGGTTTAGGAAAGTATACTGTGAAAACAGGTGCTGAAGGTGTGCAAGAGTATTCTGGTATCATCAATGTAAAAGCTCCTGATGGAAGTAAAAAAGGATATCCTTTTAGAGGTGATTATATGGTTGCTCGTCCTTCAATGGCCGTTTCTCCAACCAAAATGAACGTGTTTTATATCGGGGTTGAAAATCCGGTAGATATTTCTGTTGCTGGTGCAGCTCCAACTGATGTTGTTGCTACTATGAGTGGCGGAGGTGGAAGCATTATCAATAAAGGACAAGGTCATTACATTGTGAAAGTATCTTCAGGTAATGAGTGTTCTGTAAACGTTTCTGTTAAAACAAAAACGGGTTCAAAATCAATGGGAGCAATGAAATTCCGTGTTAAAAAAGTGCCTAGTCCACAAGCTTCTTATGCTGGTATTGTAGGTGATGGAAAAGTTTCTAAAGGCGAATTAATGAATGCTGGAGGGGTAATTCCTAAACTTGAGGATTTCGTATTCGATTTAAAATTCCCTGTTGTTTCTTGGAACATGTCTATCTTTATCAATGGTGTTTACGCTGATTATACAGCTAATGGTGCTAGTACAACAGGCCAAATGAAAGATATCTTAGGTAAAGTTAAACCAGGTCAAAAAGTTTTAATCGAAGAAGTAAAAGTTCAAGCGCCAGATGGTGTTAGAAAAATTACTGGTTGCGTATTGAAAATTAAATAGTAATTAAAAAAGGTAATCATGAAAAATTTGAAAATTCTTTTTTTAGCGTTGACTGTTACTCTTGTATCATTCAATGTTACAGCTCAGGAGGTGCTATCTCCCAAGGCACCAAAATATCCTGATGGTGTTTACACAAAAGAAAACACTCGTACTCGTAAAGCCATTCCATATACAGCACTTCGCGAAGCGGATGTAATGTGGAGTAAACGTATTTGGCGAGTGATCGATTTACGTGAAAAAATGAACCATCCTTTATACTATCCAGATGAGCAAATTTTGGATAGAAAAAGTTTATTTGATGTAATCAAAGATGCTGCTATAACTAATGGAACCATTACTTGTTTTAATCAAGCTGCAACAGATGATGAGTTCAGATACGATATGACCAAAAGCGAAATTGAAGGGATGTTGATCAAATGGGATTCTACAGCTACAGCTGAAGATCCAAATAATCCAGGAACCTTTATTTCTGCTCCTCAAAAAGAAGAGATTAGCACTATTAGTGTTTGGCAATATTGGGTAAAAGAAGATTGGTTCTTTGACAAACAGCGTTCTGTATTAGATGTTCGTATCATTGGATTGTGTCCATTGGTTGAAAAGAAAACAGAAAGTGGTGAGTCTACAGGTGCTAGTAGTCCTTTGTTTTGGATTTATTTCCCTGAAGCTCGTCCAGTTTTTGCAAACAACGAAGTTTACATGAGACAAAATGATGCGGAAAGAAGAACTTTTGAAGATATTTTCTGGAAGAGAATGTTCTCTAGTTACGTTCGTAAAGAAAGTAACGTTTTTAATAGAGGTATTTTCGATTACAAAACAGGCTTAGATCAATTGTTAGAAGCTGATAGAGTAAAACATGATATTTTTATCTACGAACACGATTTATTCCACTTCTAGATATTAAAAAAATACAAAAAATCCTGGTTCGTTTTTTACGAGCCAGGATTTTTTGTTTTATACAACTAGCAATATTACTAAAGCTGCCTCCGTTCTAATACAGAAAAGGAGGTAACAATGAAACATTCGTTGGATGTTCGAATTGTGAAAACAACTTTTTCTCAATTCCTTTTCAGTTTCTTTTTAATTTTCATGCTCTTAGCGAATAATATCCATTCGCAATGTAAACCAATTTCAACCATAAAGGATCCGCCTTACGATCCTTGTGCGAGTAGTCGTATAGCACGTCCATTTCCTATGCAAACTGCTTATGTGCGAGAAGCAGATGTAATGTGGAGTAAAAGAGTTTGGCGTGTGATCGATTTAAGAGAAAAATTAAACCTGCCTATCTATTATCCCGAAGAACCAACTGTTTGTCTGATGAGTTTGTTTGACGTGCTCAAATGCGCTCTTTTAATGGATAATCTTCAAGCATTTGCTAATCCAATATTTGATGATGAGTTTACTATGCCAATGACAAAAGATGAAGTAAGTCAGTTATTGGTAAGTTGGGACTCAACCAACCAAGTAGAAGATGTGGATAATCCGGGACTGTATTTACAAAAACCACTTAAAAAAGAAATTGTGGCTTCTTGTATTCGTCAATATTGGATAAAAGAGGATTGGTATTTCGATAAACAGCGCTCCGTAATGGAAGCCAGAATTGTAGGAATCTGTCCGCTTGCTGAAAAAGTATCAGAGAGCGGAGAAGTAATTGGAGTAAAACCACTTTTTTGGATTTACTTTCCGGATGCTCGACCATTTTTAGCAAAAGCTGCAGTATTCAATCGACACAATGATGCTGAACGGATGAGTTATGATGAATTATTTGTGAAGAGAATGTTTTCTAGTTATGTATATAAGGAATCAAACGTATACAATCGTTCAATTGCTGATTACAAGCAAGGCTTAGATGTGTTGCTGGAGTCGGAAGGAATTAAAGAAGAGATCTTTACTTATGAAAGTGACTTGTGGCATTATTAATCACAGGCTCTTCGTAAAAATGAATTCAACGGGTGCATTGCTTTCATCACTTCGTTGCACTGTTTCAAAAAGGTTTTTGATAAAACATCTTTGTCCTTCAGATTGTGAACGATTATGAAACTTTTGTGTTTCAACAACTCAATTTCTGGATGTGTTTTATCATACCCTTTTGGAACAGATTTTAATTTGTCTTCTTCAGATAATGTGCCAAATAATTTTTTAAAATCTTTTGTTCCAATTATCTTTTTGAATTCAGCAGCATTGTAATCAATTTCTTGTCGGATAGCTGATATTTGCGGAGTTGGTGGTTGCCACATGCCGCCTGCTATAAACGAAGCTCCTGGCTGAATTTGAACATAGTAGCCTGCGTCAAACGACTTTTTTCCTCCGGGACATAGAATAGCGCCAAAATTATTTTTATATGGAGCTTTGTTTTTTGAAAATCGAACATCTCTGTTGATTCTGAAAATACAATTTTTTGCTTCCAAATGTTTTATGGAAGGGTCGAATTTTGCAGTTGAAATAATCAATTCATTTACAAATTCTTTAAAATTATTTTTAGCTAATTCATAAACTGGACGATTTTTATCAAACCATTCCTTGTTATTGTTTTTGCTTAATTTCGATAGAAATTCTAGAGTGGATTTCTCAATCATTTGAATGTGTTTTTATTGTTCTTCTTCCAACTCGGAAGTTAATTGCTGCACAATTTTGAAGTTGTAAAGAAACTCTTTTGCAATTATTCTGAGAATTGTGTAGACAGGAACAGCTATAATCATTCCTCCGATTCCAGTTAAAGTACCTGCAATTAGAATGACCAAAAATATTTCGAGCGGATGTGCTTTTACGATGTTGGAAATTACCAAAGGTTGGAAAATCAGAGAGTCGATTAATTGAACAATCAAAAAGACAAATGCAATTTTATAGACAAGGGGTATAAGTTGTGTGTAAAATTCCAATTCTAAATTAGATGTAACTCCAATTAAAATTCCAAATGCTGCGGCTATTATCGGGCCTACATAAGGAATGACATTCATTAAACCGGCAAACATTCCAATAAGTAAACAATTTTTAACACCCAACAAACTAAGTGCGATGGTTGTTAAAGTGGCTACAAACAACATGTCCAATAGTATTCCAATAAAGTATTTTGTCAATAATCTTTTAGTGTCACTCATGATTTCTCTAATTGCTTCAATATGCTTAGGTGGAGTTAAAAGGATAACGACATTAAAAATTAAATGTTTGTCTTTCATAAAAAAGAAAGCCATAAACAAAACAACAAATGTTCCTCCAATTATATCCGCTGTAAAGCTGAAAATTCCTTGGGCGTAGGATGACACTACTTTAAAGTCAATAATATTTGTAAGTTGGCTTGCTAAAAATTTTTCGAGGGATTCGCCATTGCCATATTGTATTTGAAATTTTTGAAGATCGTAATTTAAATTGGCGAGTGGCTCTTTAAACGTTTGAATCACTTCATTTGGATTTATTTTTGATATGATGCGAGCTTCTTCTACTAATAGAGGAATAAACATTGAAACCAGTAATCCTAAAAAAAGGGTAATGCTAAGCAATGCAAATAAAGCAGAAATGCTCACCGGTAAATGAAATTTTTTGATCCGAATAGAAGAAAATAGTTTAACTAAAGGTTGACCTATTAAAGAAATAATAATAGCTATACTCACATAAATGACTATTGTTTTGAGATAACATGCTACAAAAACAATTGCTAATATAGATAAGGCTATTAAGAGATATTTCGATTTGTTTTGCATCTGTAAGAGATGCAAATATAAAGGTATTAATATTCAAATAAAAACCAATCTATTGTATATTTGCTCAATAATTCTGAATTATGGATTCGTTAACACACATTGTTTTAGGAGCTGCGATAGGAGAAGCTGTTTTAGGAAAAAAAATTGGCAGAAAAGCAATGCTTTGGGGCGCTTTTGCAGATACAATTCCTGATTTTGATGTATTTGCGTCTTGTTGTACAACTGATGCACAACAATTGCTAGTTCACAGAGGAATTACACATTCGTTCTTTTTTATTTTATTAATGTCACCATTGTTGGGTTGGCTCTTCAGTAAATGGTTCAAAAAAACAGAAGTGTCGTGGAAAAGCTGGTCATTGCTATTTTTCTTAGGAATGTTTACGCACATTCTTTTGGATTCCTTAACATCTTACGGAACAGGTTGGTTTGAGCCTTTTAGCAGTTATCGTGTTTCGTTCAATACCATTTTTGTTGCAGATCCGTTTTATACAATTCCTTTTTTGTTATGTGTGCTCATTGCATTGATTGCAAAAAATGGAAGCCCGAGTAGAGTCAAATGGAACAAAATAGGGTTATGGATTAGTTCCTTGTATTTGATATTTACAATCATAAACAAATGGCATGTACACGATGTGATGAAAACATCTTTTGATAAAAAAGAATATACTTCAGATGATTTTATTACTACCCCAACACCTCTGAATAATTTCCTATGGATGGCCTATTCTCACGATAGTTTAGGTTCCTGGATTGGATATTATTCGATATTTGATAAATCAACTGAAATTAATTTCCGAAGAGTGAACAGAAACGATTCTTTATTAATTCCATTTATAGGAAATGAGGATGCTAAAATATTAAAGCAATTTTCCAAAGGACATTATGCAATTACAAAAGTTGATTCTACTATTTATTTTAATGATTTACGATTTGGACAAGTAGGAGGATGGGATGATTCTGACAGTTCTTTTCCTTTGGCTTACCGTTTAAATAATAATGCCGATAACTCAATGGTATTAGATAGAGGGAAATTTAAAGTTTCAATTTCTCAAGCATTTGGATCACTTGTAAGGAGAGCAAAAGGTCAATAACAACTTAATGCTTGTTTGGTGCTTTGTATTTTACAAACATGTGAATCCAAATTATTCTGGAAAATCTGTAAGTAATGGGAAGAAGCAAAAAGAGAAGTACACTTAACGTGATAATAAAAGGAACGACCTCTACCGAAAATACTACGCAAAGCAAAAGGTACAATCCAATTCCAAATGACACAGTTAAGGCGTAGCTTACATACGTTGCTCCATAATAATAGCCTGGTTCTCTTCTGAAATCTTCATTACAAACCGGACATTTATCATTTAAACCACCGAATTTTTTTAAATTATAATGGTTGCTTGTTACAAAAAAATTTCCTTCGTGACAACGGGGGCATTTGTTATTCAAAATGCTATACAGTGGCGATTCTTTGAAAGGCATAATAGGAAGATTATACTGCAAAATTAGGAATAAGAATCGTTCAGAGAAGCTATAAAATCAAATAAAAGCGAAATTCTGACAAAAACCATAAAATCAATCTTTTCAATGCCGATTTTCATGTTAAGAGTGGTTTCAAAGCTTAAAATTTCGTATTTTTGCACCCTTAATTTTTAAGAAGAATGATTTCAGTTAATTCGGTTACGGTGTCCTTTGGTGGATACGATTTGTTTGACAATGTTAGTTTTTTGGTGAATCCGAAAGACAGAATTGGTCTTGCGGGTAAAAATGGTGCAGGAAAGTCCACCATGTTGAAACTTTTATCGGGTGAACAAAATCCTACTAAAGGTGAAATTTCAAAGCCGAATGATTTTCGCATTGGATATTTGCCTCAAGATATGATTCATCAACACGGACGAACAGTGTTTGAAGAAACAGCAACAGCTTTTGAAGAAATTCAAAAATTGGAAGCACGTTTAGCAGTGGTAACACATGAAATTGAAACGCGCACCGATTACGAAAGTGATGCGTATATGAATTTAATTACGGAGTTAACGGATATTAATACCCGTTTGGATATTATTGGTGCCGGAAATAGAGAAGAAGAGATTGAGAAAATATTAAAGGGATTGGGTTTTGAAAGAACTGACTTTAATCGTCAAACAGCTGAATTTAGCGGTGGTTGGAGAATGCGTATTGAACTAGCGAAAATTCTTTTGCGTAAACCTGATATTCTTTTACTTGATGAGCCAACCAATCACTTGGATATTGAATCGATTCAATGGCTGGAAGAAACAATGGAAACGTTTTCAGGTTCGGTGATGTTGATTAGTCACGATAGACAATTTTTGGATAATGTGACCACTCGTACTATTGAAATATCGAATAATAAAATTTACGATTACAAAACAAACTATTCTCGCTATTTGATCTTACGACAAGAACGAAAAGAGCAACAAGAGAACGCAGCAAAAAATCAGCAAAAAGTAATTGATCAAACCGAAGCATTAATCGACAAATATCGCGCAAAAGCAAGTAAAGCAGCATTTGCACAATCGTTGATTAAGAAATTGGATAGAATGGGTCTTGTGGAAGTGGATGAAAGTGATACATCTACAATGGCTTTCCGTTTTCCTCCTCCAGCATTATCGGGTAAGATTGTTGTGACTGTTGAAGATGCTGGAAAAGTTTATGGAACGAAGCGTATTTTTAAGGGTGCGAGTTTTATTTTGGCGAAAGGGGAGAAGATTGCATTGGTTGGAAGAAATGGTGAAGGGAAGAGTACAATGATGAAAATGATTGCTCAGCAAGTTGATTTTGAAGGAACGGTTCAGTTAGGACACAATGTAATGATGGGCTATTTTGCTCAAGATCAGGCTGAGAAATTAGATCCGAATAAAACTGTATTTGAAACGATTGATGAGTTAGCCGTTGGTGATGTCCGCAAACAAGTGCGTACAATGTTGGGTTCATTTTTATTTGGTGGAGAAGACATTGATAAAAAAGTTAGAGTGTTGAGTGGTGGTGAACGCGGACGATTAGCATTGTGTAAGTTGTTGCTACAACCCTACAATTTGTTGGTGTTGGATGAACCTACCAATCACTTGGATATTAGAAGTAAAGAAGTTTTGAAAAAAGCAATTCTTGCTTATGAAGGAACGGCTATCATTGTTTCTCACGATAGAGATTTTCTTGCCGACCTTACCGAAAAAATGTACGAGTTCAGAAATGGTGAAGTCAGAGAACATTTAGGAGGTATTACTGAATTTATGGAAAAATTAAAGATGTATCGTTTGCAAGAAATGAATACGTCAAAAAATCCTTTCCAGAAAGAAAAACCAGTTGTAGTTCAAAAACCAAAGGAAGAGAATAAGAATGATGAGCGTGAAAAGGAATTAAAACAATTGAATTCTCAAAATTCAAAATCTGAAAAAGAAATTGAAAGCTTGGAAAAGGAAATTAAATTGTTTGATGATAAATTATCCGACCCTTCACAATACCAAACCGTAGTAAACGATAAAGAAGCGTTTGCAAAATACGAAGCATTAAAAAAACAACTGGAAACTGAAATGCAAAATTGGGAGGCATTACAGGCTAAGCTGGAAAATTAAACTATTGCGTTTTTGTCATTGTTTCCGGTGTGCAAATAATAAAATCAGCCATTCCTAATGATGTTTTTGCTAGGGTGTCTACAGCAATTTGCTCGGTTGAACCAATTGTAAATATTTTCAAATTCGGATTTTCCTGTTTCAAGTACCATTCAATTCCTTGGTGAAAATTACTGTGGTAAGTTCCGTTGTAATGGATAAATGTTTTCCCTTTAGTCCAATTTTTTAGAATAAAATAAGCCATAGTTGCATCTTTGATGGCTTGTGATTTTGGTAAATTTTGACCTCCGTGACCACCGGCAGATTCGAAAATATCCTTGTAGCATTTTAATTCACTGTCATATTTCATTGGGAGCGGACAAATCCACTTTTTTGCATTTGCATCAATACTGTCTAATTTATCCAGTCCTTGTGAATAAACCAAATTAGCATACCTTCTGGGGATATTTGTTGCAACAAAATGTAATTGATTGGCTTTGGCGAAATGCAATAACGGTTTGTAATCAGTTTCATAATTGTTCCAAAGTTTCACTTCGTCCTTAAATGTTTTATCGGTGATTTTTGATTGTAAATATTCATTAACGGCAATTTGATCATCTGCTTCAAACATCTCTGCCCCTAGAATCAAATTGTTTTTCTTTACTTGAAATAAATCTTTTGTTAGTTCTAATTGTAGCCAATGCCCAATTGGGTTGTCGTGCAACTCACCAAATAAAATAATGTCAGCATCCTTTGCACTCGCTAATAATTGCTCGTAAGTGCTTGGTTTTCCTTTTATGTCAAATAATTGATAAGCGATTTTATCAGCTTTAAAGGATAAAACACAAAGAGAAATGAGAAGAATTGAAAGCGTTTTTGTTTTCATTTGGGATCTGTTTACCCCAAAAATACTCAAAATACAGAGCTTTTAAAAATAAATTTGTTTTGTATTTGAATTATTCTATATATTTGCCGAAGAATGAAAATAATGTTATACATACATCATCACCATACTTACTCAACCGGTAAGCAGTAGATGTATTGTGTAAACTAAACACGAGATAATAAAATATCATATATCTAAAGGGCTTACCAATGCGGTAAGCCCTTTTTTATTTCCAATTTTAGACAATTTAATAAAACAAACAATGAAACTAAGAATAGCAATACAAAAATCAGGACGATTGAATGAAGATTCGATTAAAATTTTAAAAGAAGCCGGAATTGAATTTAATAACGGTTTGAATAAATTAAAAGCAGAAGCAGTAAACTTTCCCTTGGAAGTATTCTTTTTGCGCGATGATGATATTCCACAATACATTGAAGATGGGGTTGCAGATATTGGAATTGTAGGTGAGAATGTTGTAATCGAAAAAAATAAAGAAGTGAAAATTGTCGATCGCTTAGGATTTGGCAAATGTCGTTTATCTATTGCGATTCCTAAAAACCAAAAATATAAAGGTGTTCAGGATTTAGAAGGGAAACGAATTGCGACAAGTTATTCAACTGTTCTTTCTAAGTATTTAAAGAAAAACAAAATTACTGCAGAGATACATGAAATAAGTGGTTCTGTGGAAATAGCACCAGGAATTGGTTTGGCAGATGCTATCTGTGATTTGGTTAGTTCAGGAAGCACCTTGTTTACAAACGGATTAAAGGAAGTGGAAGTAATATTGAAATCGGAAGCGGTTTTGGTTGCTAACAATAATTTATCAAAAGAGCAACTGAATATTTTAAACAAATTGCTTTTCAGAATAAATGCAGTTAAGAAGGCAAAAAGCAATAAATATATTTTACTGAATGCTCCCAATAAAAACTTGGAAGCGATTTGTAAAATATTGCCGGGAATGAAAAGTCCGACTATATTGCCTTTGGCAGACAAAGGTTGGAGTTCGGTGCATAGTGTAGTGAATGAAAACGATTTTTGGGACATCATTGAAAAATTGAAAGAAAAAGGAGCAGAAGGCATTTTGGTTGTTCCTATAGAAAAAATGATTCTCTAATTACAGTTAGCGAACAAAATGAATTTACGAAACTGTGTGTTTAAATGAAAACAATAAAAAATCCTTCAAAAAATGATTGGGGCGTATTGCTTGAGCGGCCGGCCTTTGATTCTGCTGCCCTTGAAGCTCTGGTGCAGGCTGTATTGATTGATGTGAAAAACAATGGCGATTTAGCTATAATGAAGTATACAAAAGAATTTGACAAAGTGGAACTTGCAGATTTTCTTGTTACAGATGCTGATTTTTCTGCAGCAGAAGAAAATGTTTCAGTTGATTTGAAAAATGCTATTCAATTAGCGAAATCAAATATTGAGAAATTTCACAATGCACAAAAGGAAGAAATTAAAGTTGTTGAAACAACAGAAGGTGTTTTGTGTTGGAGGAAATCTGTGGCTATTGAAAAGGTTGGTTTGTACATCCCTGGAGGTTCAGCACCTTTGTTTTCAACTGTTTTAATGCTTGGGATTCCGGCTATTTTAGCTGGTTGCAAAGAAATTATTTTGTGTACTCCTCCAGATGTGAATGGGAAAGTAAACGACACTATTTTATATGTTGCTAAATTGGTCGGCATTAATAAAGTTTTTAAAGTAGGAGGAGTTCAAGCAATTGCAGCAATGGCATACGGAACGGAATCTGTTTTGAAAGTGAATAAAATATTCGGACCAGGAAATCAATATGTCACCTGTGCAAAACAATTGGTGAATAGAGATGGTGTTGCGATTGATATGCCTGCAGGTCCTTCTGAAGTAGTAATACTTGCTGACAAAACTTGTGTCCCGGCATTCGTTGCTGCTGATTTACTTTCACAAGCTGAACACGGTGTTGATTCTCAGGTGCTATTGGTTTCTGCAGATGAAAAAGTAATTGAAGATGTAATGGATGAGTTGAACAAACAAGTAGCTGTGCTACCAAGAAAAGAAATTGCTATTCAGGCTCTTGAAAACAGCAAAGCAATTTTAGTTAAAAATATAGATGATGCAATTGAGCTTATAAATGAGTATGCGCCCGAACATTTAATAATTGCTTGTAAAGAGGATGAAGTGTTAGCAGAAAAGATAATAAATGCAGGCTCTATTTTTTTAGGAAATTATTCTTGTGAAAGTGCTGGTGATTATGCTTCCGGAACAAACCATACTTTACCAACCAATGGGAATGCAAAAGCATACAGCGGAGTATCGCTTGATAGCTTTGTTAAAAAAATTACATTTCAAAAAATATCCAAAGAAGGGATTGGTAATATTGGGAGGGCTGTTGAGCTAATGGCAGAAGCGGAAGGATTGTACGCACACAAGAACGCAGTAACTATTAGATTAACAAATTAAAATTGAAAAATTAAATGGGATTTGAATTAAATAAAATTTTAAGAGAAAATATTAAAAAGCTTGTTCCGTATTCATCAGCAAGAGATGAATACAAAGGAAAAGAAGGAGTGTTTTTAGATGCGAATGAAAATTCTTTCGGAGCTCCTGTTTCTTACTATGGACTTGCACTTAATCGTTACCCTGATCCTTTGCAATTATCCGTAAAAGAAAAATTAAGCAAAATAAAAGGGTTGCCAATTGAAAATATTTTTTTAGGAAACGGAAGCGATGAAGCAATCGATATTTTATTCAGAGCATTTTGTAATCCAGGAAAAGATAAGGTAATTGTTTGTCCGCCTACCTACGGAATGTATGAGGTGTCTGCTAACATAAATGATGTAACAATTGTTAAGGTTCCCTTACTTGAAGAAACATTTCAATTGGATGAAGTTGCTATTCTTAAATCGATTGATGCGAACACGAAGTTGATTTTTGTTTGTTGCCCTAATAATCCTACAGGAAATAGTGTAGCTTGGAATACTATTAAAACAATATTGGAAACATTTGACGGAATTGTAGTTATTGATGAAGCGTATATTAACTTTGCAAGTTACAGAAGTTTGATTCCTGAGTTATTGAATTATTCAAACTTAATTATTTTACAAACACTATCAAAAGCATGGGGCTTAGCAGGATTAAGAGTAGGAATGGCATTTGCTTCTGAACCTATCATTGATGTATTCAATAAAATAAAACCTCCTTACAACATCAATGCTGTTTCTCAGGATTTGGTATTAAAAGCGCTAGACAATGTATCGCAAATGAATGGATGGATACAAATGATTGTTGTGGAACGAAAGAAATTGTCGATTGAGTTAGAAGAGTTGTCTTTCGTTTTAAAAGTTTACCCAAGCGAAGCAAATTTTGTATTGGTAAAGGTAACAGATGCAAATAAAATTTATAATGAGTTGACTAAGAATCATATAATTGTAAGAAATAGAAGTGGAATAGCTTTGTGCGAAGGTTGCTTAAGAATTACAGTTGGCACACCAGCTGAAAACAATGATGTAATAAAAATATTAAAACTATTATAATATGAAAAAAGTATTATTTATTGATAGAGATGGAACTTTAATTTGGGAACCGCCAACAGATTTTCAAATTGATAGTTTCGAAAAATTTAAATTTCTTCCCGGAGTAATTACTTGGTTAGGGAAAATAGTTTCTGAATTGGATTACGAATTAGTGATGGTTACTAATCAGGATGGACTAGGAACAGATAGTTTTCCGGAAAATACATTTTGGCCAGTTCAGAATTTAATGATTCAACTATTGGAATCCGAAGGAATTAAATTTTCCGAGGTCTGCATCGACAGAACATTTGAAAAAGACAATCAACCTTCCCGTAAACCTAATACAGGCATGCTTACTAAGTATTTGAGTGGAACATATGACTTAAAAAATTCTTTTGTGATCGGTGATCGAATCACAGATATTAAGCTAGCTAAGAACTTGGGTTCGAAAGCAATTTTTATAAATAATTATGATAAAGCGGACGGTTTTGAAAACGATATTGCTCTTCAGGTAGAAAACTGGAAACAGATATATGATTTTTTAAAATTGCCTGAAAGGAAAATTCTTCAAGAGCGAATCACAAAAGAAACGTCCATTTCTATTGAATTGAATTTAGATGGGAAAGGAAATTCAAACATTTCTACAGGTCTGGCATTTTTTGATCATATGCTAGAACAAATTGCAAAGCACGGAAATGTTGATTTGAGTATTGATGCTAAAGGAGATTTGCAAATAGACGAACACCATACAATTGAAGATGTTGGAATTGCTTTGGGAGAATCATTTTTAAAAGCATTAGGAGATAAAAAAGGAATTGAACGATATGGATTTCTCTTGCCAATGGATGATTGTTTGGCACAAGTTGCTTTGGATTTTGGCGGTAGAAATTGGATTGTTTGGGATGTGGAATTTAAACGCGAGAAAATCGGAGAAATGCCAACTGAAATGTTTTTTCATTTTTTCAAATCATTTAGTGATGCTTCAAAATGTAATCTGAATATTAAAGCTGAAGGAACTAATGAACACCATAAAATTGAAGCGATTTTTAAAGCTTTTGCAAAAGCAATAAAAATAGCAGTTAAAAGAGATTCAAATAATATGAGTTTACCTAGTACAAAAGGAGTTTTATAAATGAAAGTAGCAATAGTAAAATATAATTCTGGTAACAGCTGTTCGGTTTCATTTGCTTTGGAACGAATAGGTGTTTCTGCTTTGATAACGTCTGATATAAATGAAATTCAGACCGCAGATAAAGTGATTTTTCCTGGAGTAGGTGAAGCAAGTAGTGCGATGAATTTTCTTCGAGAAAACAAGCTAGACAAAATGATTGTGAATTTGAAACAACCCGTTTTGGGGATTTGTTTGGGTATGCAGTTGATGTGTGAGCAATCAGAAGAAGGTGATTCAAAATGTTTAGGAATATTTAAGCAGAAAGTAATAAAGTTTTCAGATTCAAATAAAGTTCCACAAATTGGATGGAACAACATTTCTAATCTGAATTCTGCTCTTTTTAAAAATGTTAAAGAAATGGAGTATATGTATTTTGTTCATGGATATTATGCAGAGAAATCGGAGTATACAATTGCAAATACGAACTATGGCCTTGAATATAGCTCTGCTTTACAGAAAAATAATTTTTACGGAGTACAATTTCATCCTGAAAAATCAGGGCTTAATGGACAAGAAATTTTGAAAAATTTTATAGCTTTATAAACATGCAAATAATACCAGCAATTGATTTAATAGATGGCAAATGTGTTAGACTTACACAAGGTGATTATTCTCAAAAGATAATTTATAACGAAAACCCTGTGGAAGTAGCTAAACAGTTCGAAGATATTGGTATAAAACGATTGCACCTAGTGGATTTGGATGGAGCAAAAAAGGGAGAAGTTGTAAATTATAGAGTGTTGGAAAAAATTTCGTCTCAAACAAATCTGAAAATTGATTTTGGCGGAGGTATAAAAACCAATGAAACGATTAAAATTGTTTTTGAATCAGGCGCTTCTATTGCAACAATTGGCAGTGTGGCTGTGAAAAACAAAGACTTGTTTTTCTCTTGGGTGTTAAAATATGGTGCGGATAAAATTTTGTTAGGTGCCGATGTAAAAAACGAATTGATTGCTATTTCAGGTTGGCTTGAAGAAACAAAAATAAATATTTTTGATTTTATAAAAGAAAATATGAAAGAAGGAATTCAGACTATTTTTTGTACTGACATTTCTAAAGACGGATTGTTGCAAGGGGCAAGTGATGAATTGTATAAAAAGATTATAGAGGAATTCCCTTCACTTAATTTGATTGCTAGTGGTGGTGTTTCTTCACTGAATGATTTGGATCAACTTAAAACGATTGGTTGTTCGGGTGCAATTGTAGGAAAAGCAATTTATGAGAATAAGATTTCAATGAAAGAATTAAAGAAATATATAGCATGTTAACGAAACGAATTATTCCTTGTTTGGATATTAAAGATGGTCGCACAGTGAAAGGTGTGAACTTTGAAAACATTCGGGATGCCGGAGATCCAATTGAATTAGCAATTGAGTATTCTAGACAAGGCGCTGACGAGTTGGTGTTTTTAGATATAACTGCAACCAATGAGAAAAGAAAAACATTAGTAGAGCTAGTAAATAAAATTGCAAAAAATATTAATATTCCTTTTACAGTTGGTGGTGGAATCAGTTCTGTTGAAGATGTATATGAAATGCTAAATTCGGGAGCAGATAAGGTTTCTGTAAATACTTCAGCCTTTAAGAACCCTTCATTAATTAGTGATTTAGCAAAAAGATATGGGAGTCAGTGTGTGGTTGTGGCTATTGATATTAAAAGTTTCCAAATGGATTCTTCAAAAAAAGATGATTGGTATGTTTATTTGAACGGTGGGAAAGTGAAGACAGAAATGAAAGCCATAGAATGGGCTAAAAAAGTTGTTGATTTAGGAGCAGGAGAAATTTTATTGACTTCGATGAATAATGATGGAACAAAAAATGGATTTGCCAATTCGATAACTCGACTCATTTCCGAAAGTGTAAATGTTCCAATCATAGCCAGTGGAGGAGCTGGAAGTATGGAGCATTTTAAGGATGTTTTTGTAAACGGAAAGGCAGATGCTGCATTAGCCGCTAGTGTTTTCCATTATAAAGAAATAGAAATACCGGAATTAAAAAAGTATTTAAAAGAACAAGGCTTAGCAGTTAGAATTTAGTTTCTATTGCTCTAAAAATTAACAGTTAAAATTTTAAAATGGAACCAAATTTTACAAAATCAAAAGACGGATTAGTTCCGGTTATAATTCAGGACAATAAAACAAATGTTGTTTTAATGCTTGGGTATATGAATGAGGAAGCATTTATAAAAACAAAAGATGAAAAACGAGTGACATTTTTTTCCCGTTCTAAAAATCGTTTGTGGACGAAAGGAGAAGAAAGTGGGAATTTCCTTGAACTAAATGAGCTTTTGCTGGACTGTGATAAGGACACAATCCTCATTAAAGCCAGCCCAACGGGAGTTGTTTGCCATACTGGGGCAGATACCTGTTTTAATGAGGTAAATCGCCCCTATTTTTTGCATCAATTGGAGGAGATTATCCGTAAAAGAAGGGCCGAAAAGAGCCAAGACTCCTATGTTTTCTCTCTTTTTGAAAAAGGAGTAAACAAAATAGCTCAAAAAGTCGGGGAAGAAGCTGTGGAGCTTATAATTGAGGCAAAGGACAATAATGATGAATTATTCAAAAATGAGGCAGCCGATTTGCTCTTTCACTATCTGATTCTTCTGTCAGCAAAGGGTTTTAGCCTTTCGGACGTTTCTAAGGTGCTAGAAAATAGGTCAACAGAATAATGATTGTTTGGCATTTATTTAGTTTTGCGGTCATTTTTTATAGAAAAATCTCATTTTTTAGCCCTAATGTTTGATTAATTTTCTTATAATTGATGAAATTTTGTGGAAAATTCGGCAATATTTAGGTTAAGTAGTACTATTATATGGATTTAAATAAGAGCGGTTCAGTTGAAGAGACCATTTTTACTAACAAAGTAAATGGTATTAGGGCTGCTTATAATGTTGCGGATCGAAAGATAATAGTATCGCACATTGGAGAGCTTGATCAGGATAAGGTGAATACCATTTCTACATTGGTGGAAACACAGATGGAGTATCTTGGCGTTAGCAAAAGTGCAATCAAGAAAATTTTTAATATTGTTATCGAAACGCTTCAGAATATTTGTATTCACGGAGAGAAAGATAATAATGGCTATCAATTGACCTATTTCATCATTGGTAAGCACCTCAATGAATTCACAATTTTTTCGGGAAATATTGTAAATACAACTGTTGCCGAAAAATTAAATAAGAGGCTAAATTCAATAAAATCATTAAGCGATTCGGATTTAAAAAAGCAATACATGGATGTTCTTTCAAATGGTGAACTTTCATCAAAAGGAGGAGCAGGGTTGGGCTTTTTAACAATAGCATTAAAATCTAATAACAATTTAGATTTTGATTTTGAAATATTAAACAAGGAATATTCATTGTTTTCACTACAATCAAAAGTATTAGGATAACCATGAACCGTTTAGAAATAGCCGCATCTAATAATACACCTCACATCATACTTGATGGTGATTCTAAATCAATAGTGATTGAAGGTAAATCTTTTCCAGAAGACAGCAAAGAGTTTTATAGACCTGTAATTGAGTGGATGGATGCATTTAAAGCGACAAACCCTAGTGAACTTGAAGTTTTTTTTAATTTATTCTATCTAAGTTCATCTTCTATTATTTCTGTTAAACAATTCTTGATGAAAGTGGTAGAACTTGGTAATTCAGGAGCTAAAACAACAGTAATTTGGGCTTATGATGAAGATGACGATGATATCAAAAAAACGGGAGAAGATTATCAAAAGCTTACAAAACTCAATTTCGAATATAAGATTAATGAATAAATAGTCTTTAAATATTTTAAAAGCCCTGTTTGAATTTCAAACAGGGCTTTTTTTGTAAAGTTGATTTTATTAAAGTTTAATACCTATAACGCAAATATCATCCACTTGCTCAAAAGTTCCTTTCCAGTTCTTGAAAATATCTTCAATAATCACTTTTTGATTTTCCATATTTTCATCTTGAATCGATAAAAGCATTTTTTTCATTTGCGCAGATTTGAATTTTTTATTGCTGACTTCTCCAAATTGATCTTGAAAACCATCAGTAAATAAAAACAAGGCATCTCCTTTTTGTAATTCAATTGCATGGGTAGTAAATGGATGAGCATCCAAGTATTGCCCAATAGGCTGTTTGTCTGGTTTGTATTCTATTAGTTCATTGTTGCGAATAATCCACAACGGATTATTTGCTCCTGCCCATTCTGCATGCATTTTGTTAGGAGACTTCAATATGCTCAATAAGGAAATGTCCATTCCATCTTTTACTTCTTCCTCACTTTTGTCAAAAGTTTCTACTACCAATTCTTTTACCTTGTCTAAAATTTCGCCCGGTTTTCTAAAGCCAAATTCCTTCACTGCACGATTTAATGCATTGCTGCAAACAACTGAAACCAATGCGCCAGGAACACCATGGCCTGTGCAATCTGCAACTACAATAATGAGTCTATCTGCTACTGCTTCCATCCAATAAAAATCACCGGCTACAATGTCTTTTGGTCTATAAAAAACAAACGAGTCGGGCAAGTGTTGTTTTACTAATTTGTTTGGAGGCAAAATGGCATCCTGGATTCTTTTTGCATAGGAGATGGAGTCAATAATTTCTTTTTGTTTTACTTCAACAATATCTTTTTGCATCTCTACTAATTTTTTTTGTGAAGAGATGGTGTTGTTGTCCCGTTTTTTTCTTTGATAACCGCTGAATGAAACGCCTCCAAGTATCAGAGCGAATACTAATCCTCCGTATAGAAAATAACGCTGACTTTTTTCTTTGTCTAATTGTGATGTGTGCTCAACTTCGTTCAGCTTTTGTTTCTGTGAATAAGAAATACTGTCTGCTAACGATTGCTTTTCATATTTATACTGGATTTCTTTTTTCAAAACTCCTTTTCTGTTTTCTTCACTTAGAATAGTATCTTTTATGTTTGTAAAATACTCGTGCATCCTTAATGCTTCTTGAAATTTGTTTGTTTTTTTATAAATTGAGTATAACGATTTAGAGGCATTTCGTTTTAATAAGATAAGTTCTGTGTTGGAAGCAATGTTCAAAGCTTTTTTGCAGTATTCAATTGCTTTTGGATAGTCTCCTCTTTCATAATAGCAGTTGCCGATATGGTCTAAATTTTCTACAATACTATAGGTGTCATTTAGCTTTTCTGCAATGGTCATGCTTCTGAAAAAATATTCTTGAGCTTTTTCATAATCTTTCATACTCAGATAAACGTTACCTAAATAGTTTAAACTATAAGCTTTTCCACTTTCATCTGCGGATTCTTCGCTTAAGCTGTATGCTTTTGTATATGAATAAATTGCTTTTTGAAATTCACCTCTTACTTCATGTACTTTTCCAATGTTTCTATAAGAATAACTCATAGAATATTTATCGCCCAGTTTTTCTACAATGGCTAAATTTTTCGAATTGTAATCCATTGCTTTTTTATAGTCACCCTGACTAAAACAAATAATACCAATGTTTGCTAAGTTAGCGGCAACCAAATTTTTATTTCCTATCTCTTCCGCAATTTTCATACTTTGTGTGTATTTATCAATAGCATCCGAATAGTTCCCCATTTCTAAAAACACATTGCCCATGTTACACAATGTGTTGCCCATTGCTTTTTTGTCTTTAATACCTTCACTAATAATCAAACTACGCGTTTCTAAGTCTATCGCTGTGAGATTTTCACCTTTGTTATAATAAGCTTTTCCTTGGTTTATTAATGCACTTGCCTTGAATTTTTTATGACCAATTTTTGTAGCAAGATCATATTGCCATTGAGAAAGCAGAATAGTGCTGTCGGAATTATAACCTAAATAATAATCTAAAATAAGTTCTTTAAGCGATGCTAAACGAATCGTGTCAGGCAATGATGTGTTTTTCCAATTCGCCCATAGGCTATCGGATGTTTGTGAAATTGCCTGTAAAGACAAAATAAGAAGGAGTAGAGAAAGGAATCGTTTCACCAATTTGAATGTTATATATATTCAAACATAAAGAAAAATGATTAGAAAAGAAAGAGTTTTAGGAAGAATAAAGAGAACTCCTTTTTAGCAGTTTAAAGGTTGGAAAAGCTGTTCGTAAGCTTACCCGCTATATCCGAATCGTTTCAATTGAGTATCGTTATCACGCCAGTCTTTGTTGACTTTAACAAACAGTTCGAGGAACACTTGTTTTTGGAAAAATTCTTCCATGTCTTTTCGCGCTTCGGTTCCAACTTTTTTTAATGCTTTGCCTTGGTGACCGATGATAATTCCTTTTTGAGAATCCCGAACTACCATTATTTCGGCACGAATCTTAATTATTTTCTCTTCATTCTTGAATGCTTCAACAACTACTTCAACAGAGTAGGGGATTTCTTTTTTATAGTTCGTCAGAATTTTTTCTCTGATAATTTCAGAAACAAAAAATCGTTCAGGTTTATCGGTTAATTGATCTTTGTCATAAAAGCCAGGGCTTTCAGGAAGCAAGGCCAAAATTCTATCAAAGACATAACTCACATTAAATTTTTCTAATGCAGAAACAGGAATAACTTCCGCTTTAGGAACTTCTGTTTTCCAGTATTGAACTTTTTCCTCTAATTTATCTTGCGAAGACAAATCAATTTTATTAACCAAAAGCAGAACGTGTGCGCTGGTATTTTTGATTTTATGAAGTACCTTTTCTTCTATTTTAATGTCTTCATAAATGTCGGTAACAAATAAAATTATATCAGCATCTTGTAAAGCAGTATTTACAAAATCCATCATGGATTCTTGAAGTTTGTAATTAGGCTTTAAAACGCCTGGAGTATCCGAATAAACGATTTGAAAGTCTTCGCCATTCACGATACCCATAATTCGGTGGCGGGTTGTTTGAGCTTTTGATGTAATAATAGAAAGCCTTTCACCCACCAATACGTTCATTAGTGTTGATTTTCCTACGTTTGGAGAGCCGATAATGTTTACAAACCCTGATTTATGAGCCATTTCAAAAAATGTTGATAAGATATTTGGACTACAAAGAAACAAAATATATCTTTGCACCGCAATTTAAAAAGGTGTACAAGCCTTTTCGCTCTTAAAAACGTATAATTTTAGAAGATATATTGCGGGGTGGAGCAGTTGGTAGCTCGTTGGGCTCATAACCCAAAGGTCATCGGTTCGAGTCCGGTCCCCGCTACTACTAGGCGATACAGAAATGTGTCGCCTTTTTTAATTTACAATTCACATCAATTTTCCTGTTTTACAGGCTATAAAAATGGCAAACATAGTAGCAATAGTAGGTCGCCCAAATGTAGGCAAATCAACCCTTTTTAACCGTTTAACCGACAGTAGAAAAGCAATAGTTGATTCCGAATCGGGAGTTACTCGTGACAGACATTACGGTAAATCCGAGTGGAATGGTGTGGAATTCTCTGTTATTGATACAGGTGGGTATGTAAAAGGGTCGGAGGATGTATTTGAAGGGGAAATACGGAAGCAGGTACAATTGGCCATTGAAGAAGCGAATGTGATCTTATTTATTGTTGATGTAGCCGATGGAATTACAGATGATGATAAGGTTGTTGCAAATATTCTTAGAAAAGGTAAAAAGAATGTATTTGTTATTGCCAATAAAGTAGATAATAATTTACGCCAAGGTTTATCTGGAGAATTTTATGCTTTAGGTTTAGGCGATGTACATAACATATCTGCTATAAGTGGAAGTGGGACCGGTGATTTGTTGGATGAAGTAGTAAAGGTGTTTGATAAAGATGCTGTTGAAGAAGATTTAGATATTCCGAAATTTGCAATTGTTGGCCGACCAAACGTTGGAAAATCATCCATGATCAATGCGCTTTTAGGAAAAGAGCGAAACATTGTTACTCCGATTGCAGGAACAACAAGGGATTCAATCAACACTAGATACACCTCTTTTGGTCACGATTTTTTATTAATTGATACAGCAGGTATTCGTAAAAAATCGAAAGTTGAAGAAGACTTGGAATTTTATTCGGTGATGCGTTCCATCCGTGCGATTGAAGATTGCGATGTGTGTTTGCTTTTAATAGATGCAACACTTGGATTGGAAGCGCAGGATATAAATATTTTTCGACTGGTAGAAAATAATCGTAAAGGAATTGTAATTGTTGTGAATAAATGGGATTTGGTTGAAAAAACAACCAACTCAACAAAAGAGTACGAAGAACAAATTCGTGAAAAACTAGCTCCTTACAAAGATGTGCCTATTGTATTTACTTCTGCTCTTACTAAGCAACGTGTATTAAAAGCAATTGAAATTGCAGAAAAGGTTAATATTAATCGCACCAAATCAATTAAAACGCGAGAGTTGAATGATGTAATGTTACCAATCATTGAGCATTCGCCACCAGCGGCTATCAAAGGAAAGTATGTAAAAGTAAAGTTTATCAATCAGCTTCCTACACACGCTCCAACATTTGCATTTTATTGCAATCTTCCTCAATATGTAACAGAATCATATATTCGTTTTCTGGAAAATCGTTTGCGTGAAAATTTTGATTTTTCTGGAGTGCCCATCCAGATTTTTATGAGGAAAAAATAATTAGTTCTTCTTTTTAAAATCCAAATCAATTCGGAATTCAAAGTTTACTAAATGTCGGTATTTGCCGTCTGTTTCAAAGGACGCCAATGCTGGTCGATACATTGCTGCTACAGAACAGTAATTATTAAATCGATATTCCAATCCTATTGACAAGCCAATTGTTTGGTCAACCTTTTTGTAGCTGGATACGCTATCTATTTTACTTGCTAATCGAAAATTATAATTTGTAATATTAAATCCACCGACAAAATTTAGATCGTCATAAACAGGACGATGATAAATAACTTCGAAGTAAGAACAACCGATGGTGGTTTTTAAATCGTTATTAGAAAAATTTGTTAAGCCTAATGGAGATGATAAAGCTTCTGTAAAGCTGTAATTCACGGAAATTTTTGTTGTTTCTTTTTTATAATATCCAGAAAGCCCTAATCCGAAAAAACCAAATGTTCGTTGACTGCTATTTTTATAATAGTCGACATAGTTATAATAGTTTACCCATGGGAAAGAGAATGTGATACCATAATTTGACTTGCATTTTACTTCTTCTGTCTGCGACTTGCAGGGCAAAAGAAAGCTGAAAACACAAAACAAAATAAGGATTGATTTCATTAAGAAGTGCTATAGTTAATGAGCATGCGTTAAATTAAAAACGCCTCATTCTTAACTGATAGAATGAGGCGTTATTGTGCGAATAAGTCAATTATTTCAATTTAAATGCTGCTTTTACTTTTGCAACATAGTCTAACTTTTCCCAAGTAAACAATTCCACTTTCATGGTTTTTGTTTTTCCATCAGGAGACTTAAATGTTTTGGTAACAGTTTCGTTTTTTCTTCCCATATGTCCGTATGCAGCTGTTTCGCTGTATATTGGAGTACGTAGTTTAAAACGTTGTTCGATAAAGTATGGGCGCATATCAAAAACGTTTTCAACAATTTTAGCAATTTGTCCATCCGTCATTTTTACTTTTGCGGTACGATATGTATCAATAAAAATGCCCATTGGTTGAGCCACACCGATTGCATAGGAAACCTGAACCAGTACTTCAGAACAAACACCTGCAGCAACTAAATTTTTTGCTATGTGACGGGTTGCATAAGCCGCTGAACGATCCACTTTCGAAGGATCTTTTCCTGAAAATGCTCCACCACCATGTGCACCTTTTCCACCATAAGTATCCACAATAATTTTACGGCCGGTTAAGCCTGTATCGCCATGCGGACCACCAATTACGAATTTACCGGTTGGGTTAATATGGTAATTGATTTTGTTGTTGAATAAATGAGCGTATTTAGGATATTTCTTTTTTACTCGTGGAATTAAAATATCAATTATGTCTTTTTTGATTTTCGCTAACATTTTAGTTTCAGCATCAAAATCATCGTGTTGCGTAGATACAACAATCGCATCAATACGAACAGGAACATTATTGTCGTTATACTCTAATGTTACTTGTGATTTTGCGTCCGGACGAAGATATTTGATTTCTTTGTTTTCTCTGCGCAAAGCAGCTAATTCCAATAAGATACCATGTGCTAAATCCAAGGCCAAAGGCATGTAATTAGCAGTTTCGTTTGTTGCATAACCAAACATCATTCCTTGGTCACCTGCACCTTGTTCTTCTTTTTTCTTTCTATCAACACCTTGGTTAATGTCAGCTGATTGTTCGTGAATAGCTGATAAGATACCGCATGAATTTGCTTCAAACATGTATTCACTTTTTGTATAACCAATTTTACGAATTACTTCGCGTGCAATTTCTTGAACGTCTAAGTATGCTTTTGATTTTACTTCACCCGCAAGAATTACTTGCCCTGTTGTAACCAATGTTTCACAAGCAACTTTCGACTGTGGGTCAAATGCTAAAAAGTTATCAATTAATGCATCAGAAATTTGATCTGCTACTTTATCTGGATGTCCTTCCGAAACTGATTCGGATGTAAATAAATATCCCATTTAAAATTATTTAGTTTATAGATTAGTTTAAATTTTTTTAACGAGTGCTAAAGTACAATTTATTAAGTAATTGAGAAAAGAAAATAATCATCTTTTTACCAAATTTTAACCCTGATTTTCTCATCCCGATACATCTTATCTCCTTTTTTGATATTGAAGGCTTTGTAAAACTCATCTACATCCGAAAGCGGACCATTGATACGGAATTCGGCAGGTGAATGCACATCACTCATTATTTGTTTTGCTAAGGATGCATCCGTGCGATTTACCATCCAAGCATATGCGTATGATAAAAAGTAACGTTGGTCTGAAGTGTATCCGTTTATTAGTTCTTTGGTTTGCCCTTGTTTGGTTTTTTTAAATGCTTCATATCCCATAATTACACCGCCCAAATCGGCAATATTTTCTCCTTGTGTGTTTTCACCTCTCACGTGCATACTGTCTAAAACTACATAATCGTTAAACTGTTCAACAATTAATTTTGTTCTAGCTTCAAATTGTGATCGATCTATTGTTGTCCACCAATCTGATAAGTTTCCATTTTCATCATACAAGCTTCCTTGATCATCAAAGCCATGAGTAATTTCATGTCCGAATGTTGAGCCACCGATGATGCCATATAATACTGCATCGTCAGGCATACGACCTTCAAAACCCGGAACAATAATATTACATGCCGGCACAACAATCTCATTGCTTGCAGGGTTGTAATAAGCATTGTAGGTTTGGGGGAACATTTCCCATTCTGATAAATCAACGGGTTTACCATATTTGCTCAACATGAAATTATACTCCCACTTATCTACGTTTATCAAATTTTGAAGGTAATTATCTCTTGTGATTTCTAAATCCGACATGTCTTTCCATTTGTCAGGATAGCCTACTTTCATTACAATTTTGTTTAATTTACTCAAGGCTTTCTTTTTGGTAGCATCACTCATCCAAGGCAATTTTTTGATGTGTTCTGCATAAATATCACGGATGTTATTTCCAATTTCCAATAGTTTTTCTTTTGTTCCTTTTGGAAGATAATCAACTACATAAATTTGTCCGATTAATTCACCTAAGGATTGGTTGGTTGTTTCAACAATTTTTTTCCAACGTGGTTTTTGCTCTTTCACGCCATCCAATACTGTTGAATTAAAATAAAAATTTTGAGCTTCTATTTTCTTATTTAATGCAGCTGCATGCTTATTTAATAAGTTCCATTTTAAATACATTTTCCAATCCTCAATACGTGCTTTTTTTAACGTTATTTCTAACTGAGTGAAAAATTCTGGCTGGCCAACTACTACCGAGTCAACAGATGCTAGTCCAAGCTGAGTAAGCATTTCCTTCCAGTTGATTGATGGGTTTAATTTGTTGAAGGCTCCCAACTGCATTTTATTGTAATTTTTATAAGGGTCGCGTAAATCCTCCATCTTGCGTGAAGCATTTGCTAGTTGTGTTTCGATAAACATTACAGAAGTGGCATTTCGTTCTGCTATTGTTTTTTCGGTGCCTATTAATTCAAACATTTTCTGAATGTGTGTTTTGTATTCTTTTCGGATATTTGATGTGCGGGCATCATTGCTATAATAATAATCGCGATCGGGCATTCCTAGTTTTGCTTGAGATAGGTAAACGATATACTCAGAGCTTTTTTTATCATCACGAAGCACAGCAAATCCAAACATGGATTTGACATTCATTTTGTATAATTCAGCAATTTTTTTAAATAAGTCGGAAGCGTTTTTTAATTCATCGATTTTTTTCAATTCAACACTTAATAAATTGATCCCTACTTTTTCTATGTTTACAGTATCCATTCCGCTAAAATAGAAGTCTCCAATTTTTTGTTTGTTGCTACCCCGTGTTGCAGTATTGTCAATCGCTGATTGCTCACATATTTTTTTAACAGCAGCATTAATGGTATCTTGAATGGTTCGAAAAATACCATTGCTTTTTTCAGAAGAGGGAATCGGATGTTTTTTAAACCAACCATTGTTGGCAAACATGAAAAAATTTTCTCCTGGAGAAATAGAAGAATCAATGTGAGCTGTTATTGGGTCAATAAATATGTCCTCTGTTTTTTTGTTGTTAGTAGAATTGTTGCAGGAATATACTAGTGCGACTATTGCAGTGGAGAATAGGAGTATTTTTTTCATTTAGTTGTGTGATAAAATTTTATTGTTTTTTTTGATGTATTTCTAAAAATGCAAGCATTAGTTAGCTAGATTCGTTGTCCCCCTGAGCGGAGTTGAAGGGCGTTATCCGTAATTTATTTAGTTAAATGTTTAAAAACATCTTCGAGTTTTTGTTCTTCCTTATGAAGTGTTAAAACGGCTAAGCCATTTTGAACGGCATATTGAAAAATATCCGTACGGATGTCTTTGTCGGTATTTGCTTCTACTTGCCAGATGTTTCCTTTGATATTTTTTGCATCAAATACTCCAATAATATTTTTTAAAGAATTGCGGGATGTTTCTTTATCAAATTCAACAGTAATTAATTGTTTGTTTTGAGTTTGAGTATTTTGAATAACGGAAGTGGTATCGTTGGCAACTATTTGTCCATTGTTTACAATAATCACTCTGTCGCAAACAGCTTCAACTTCCTGCATAATGTGAGTGGATAGCATCACTGTTTTTTGTTTACCTACTTTAATAATCAAGTTGCGGATTTCCTCCAATTGATTTGGATCTAAGCCGGTAGTTGGTTCATCCAGAATAAGCACTTTGGGATCGTGAATTAATGCTTGTGCCAAGCCAACTCTTTGTCGGTATCCTTTTGATAAAGCACCAATTTTCTTTTTTTGTTCAACTTGCAATCCAGTCATTTCAATCATTTCCGCAATGCGATCCTTTACATTTTTTAAATGATGCAAGCCGGCAATAAATTCTAAATATTCTTTTACATACATATCCAGATACAAAGGATTGTGCTCAGGGAGGTAGCCCACATTTTTTCTTACATCTAGACTTTGCTCGGCAACATCAAATCCACAAACAGTTGCTGTCCCTGACGTTTGAGGAATAAAGCAAGTTAAAATTTTCATCATTGTTGATTTTCCAGCTCCGTTAGGTCCAAGGAATCCAACAATTTCACCTGAGTTTACTTCAAACGAAACATCATTCAACGCATTTTGTGCACCGTAGGTTTTTGTTATGTTACTTACCTTAATAGACATGTTTTTTATTTTTGTACGGATAACGAATCAAACGAATCTTGCAAATTTGTGTTTGAAATTACTACAAAATATGGTTCGTATTGATAAGCAATTCGTAATATTCGTAAAGATTAGTTATTTGTAACACAAAGCTAATTCTTTTTGATAAATTTGGAGTTCAAAAAAGTATAAACGGCAAAACAAATGCAAGGTGTTGTAATTAAGTCTACGGGAAGTTGGTATACTGTTCTATCAGAAGGTACTATTATTGAATGCAGGATAAAAGGTATTTTTAGAATAAAAGATATAAAAACGACAAACCCTATTGCTGTGGGCGATAATGTTGACTTTGAGATGGAGGCAGATGGAAGAGGGGTGATTCATGCTATTGCTGATCGAAAAAATTACATCATTCGTAAATCCATAAATCTTTCCAAGCAATCGCATATTTTGGCTGCCAATGTAGATCAGGCGATGCTGGTTGTTACTTTGGCTTTTCCTCGTACTTCAGCTGGTTTTATCGACCGGTTTTTGCTTACGGCAGAGGCGTATCAAATTCCAACAAAAATTATTTTTAATAAGGTTGATTTATTTTTGGAAGATGTTGAAATGATGAAGGGGCTCAATGATTTTATTGCTGTGTATGAAAAAATTGGATACTCCTGTTATAAAGTTTCAGCTACCGAAAAAGTAGATATTGAGAATTTATTAAATCTCACGAAAGGTAAAACTACTTTAATTGCAGGGCATTCAGGAGTTGGAAAATCTACTTTGGTGAATGCAATGGATTCGAATTTAGATTTAAAAGTAGGAGAAATTTCAGATGCGCACAGTAAAGGTAAACATACCACCACATTTGCTGAAATGCACCCTTTGAATTATGGAGGATTTATTATTGATACGCCCGGAATTAAAGAATTGGGTTTGGTGGATATGGAAAAAGAAGAGATTGGAGATTATTTTCCGGAAATGAAAGCAATCAAAAACGCATGTAAATTCAATAACTGTGTTCATTTGAACGAACCTAAATGTGCAGTAATCGCAGCAGTTGAAAAAGGTGATATTGCTTTGTCGAGATATAGTAGTTATTTGAGTATTATGGGTGGAGAAGAACTGGAAACAGAATATTAAAAAATTTCAGATTTCAAAAAATGAAAGCAGTCATCCAACGTGTTACTAAGGCATCGGTTACCATCGATGGAAATGTAAAAAGCTTCATCGGCTTGGGCTTGCTTGTTTTGTTGGGTGTTGAAGATGCAGATACACATGAAGACATTGAATGGTTGAGTTCGAAAATCATCAACCTGAGAATATTTAATGATGTAGAAGGAGTAATGAATTTGTCGGTAAAAGATAGTGGTGGCGATATTATTCTTGTTTCCCAATTCACCTTACACGCCTCCACAAAAAAAGGAAATCGTCCTTCTTATATTAAAGCTTCCCGACCAGAAATTGCAATTCCTTTGTATGAAAAAATGATCGTTCAATTACAAACGGATTTAGGAAAAAGTATTCAAACAGGAACTTTCGGAGCGGATATGAAAGTGGAGTTGTTGAATGACGGACCGGTTACGATTGTGATTGATAGTAAACAAAAAGAGTAGACAGTTTTTAAAAGTAGACAATATAGAAGTGCATTGTCTATAGTTTTTTTTCTTGCAAACTGTCTGTTGAATCCTTGCCAACTGCCTTACTCAAACCTCAAAGCATCAATAGGATCTAACCTAGAAGCTTTAATGGCAGGATAAATTCCGGCAATTGTTCCTACAAATAAACAAAGTACAATGCTCATAATAATCCATCCCCAGGGAATAATAAAACTGATGTCAAACGATAAGGCGATAAGATTTCCTAAAATAATTCCAAGTAGTGTTCCTGCAAATCCACCCATCTGACAAATTACAACAGCCTCAACTAAAAACTGACTGCGAATAGTGTTTTTTGTTGCACCCACCGCTTTTCTAATTCCTATTTCACGAGTTCTTTCCGAAACAGAAACTAACATGATGTTCATTAAACCGATGGCAGCACCTAACAAAGTAATTACACCAATAATGGTAGCTCCGATTGTTACCTTTTGCATATTTTCAATAAGTAAGTTTGCAAGGTTGTCACTTTTTGTAATTTCAAAATTATCTTCTTCGGCTGCACTTAAATTTCGGATAACTCTGAAGGTTCCTGTCGCTTCTCCAATAGCTGCACCCATCAGTTGTGAATTGTTACACATAATGTTTATCGTAAAAGTCATATTTGGAATAGAGAAATACTGACGAACATTGCTCAAGGGTAATATCCCTACTTTATCTCCTCCAAAACCTACGCTATTGCCTTTCGATTTTAATGTTCCTATAATGCGATATTTTCCGGTTCCGATAGTTATTACTTTATCAATGGGGTCTTGCTTTTTTGTAAATAATGCATCAATCACTTCTTTTCCTAGGATAACAACTGGAGTTCCGTATAGAATTTCATTGGGTGAAAAATTTCTTCCTTTTTCCAATTCATAACCCGAAGTAGCCATGTAATTTTCGTCACCGCCAAATATTCGGATATTTGGATTGGTTTTTTTTGACTCAAACTTTAAGGTAGATGCTCCAGAAGCAAAAGTGGAAACGGAGGGTTTTGCAGGAAAATTATAGGCCTTGCTAAAATCGATGGCTTCCTGGTAAGTAATGTTTCTGAATTTTTTTGGCCTTTTCCCGTTTCTGCCTATTCTAACAGTCATTTCCCTATTTCGAATGGTAAAGGTATTGGCGCCCATACTGGTGAAATTACTGTTAATAGAAGACTTAAGTGCATCAATTGCAGTTAATGTTCCTACAAGTGAGGTAATGCCAATGGTAATAATAAACACGGTCAAAATAGTCCGTAACAATTGGCTTCGAATTGCGCCTAGCGATATTTTAATATTTTCTCTTAAAACAGAAGCCATTCTTGGTGTATAGAACAACAAAATTAGTAAAGAAATTGAATTGAACTTGTTATATCATTACTTAGGACAAATTAGTCCAAAAGACAATTTGCTCCTTAGTAATGTAAATGCCGATAGAGTAGCTGTTATGGGCTAAAATTCATCAAACTGTATAGGTTATTACAGATACTGTATCGGTATTATCATTGATTGAGTTTAAAAAAGTTGATAATTTTCTACCATAAAATAGCCTCTCAATCACCGCAAAAATGTATCTTTAGGTCGTATTTTTAAAATTATTCCCTAATGTCAAAAAAATATTCGTTTTTGAGTCTTACAATTTTAATGCTGGCTTTGTTTTTTACCAGTTCAACCGTTTTAGCACAAGCAAAAAAGCCTGCAGGCAGTAAAGCAGCGCCAGTAGCCAAGGCATCAGCAAAAGGCACTTTGGCGGCTGATATGGATTGTACTGTAAAATTAAATGGTGCAGCTAAAGTGATTAGTCTCAAAGCATATACTCCTCTGGAAGTTATTTTAAAAGTGGGTGATAATAGTATAGAAGCTCAATCGATTGACAAAAAAGCAAACTATCGAAATTCGATTGTTGGTGTGGCGGGAACGACTATTATTGTTGAGATTTCGTTTTTTGATGATTCTAAATTTTTGGATTATATCAAAACAGGAAATGTAAACATGGCGGAAACAGCCATTAAAAAAAACCCGGGATTGGCTACAAACGCAGATGGAATGTTAGTTACTTCTCCGCTTCAAATTGCAATTGAAAACTCTCAGCCTGAAATGGTGACCTATTTAATGTCAAAAGGTGCGAGCTTTTTAAAACCTGAAAATATTTATCCTTTACATCTTGCTATCAAATATGCTTCCGCAGTAAAACCTTCAAAAGATAAACAGGCGCCTGATAAATTATTGGCAGATTTATTTTTGAGTAAAGGTTGTAAAATAACAGATAAAGATGATGGCGGAAATACACCTTTACATTGTGCTGTTAGAGCAGGAAAAATGGATATGGTAGTATCACTCGTGAAATTAGGAGCAGATGTAAATGCAAAAAATGATTTTGACGATACTCCAATGAAGATTGCTGAAGACAAAGGATTGATTTCTATTATTAGTTTCCTTGCAGCTAACGGAGCCGCTCCTGTAAAAAAAGCTGAAGAAAAAGAGGAAGAGAAAACCGAAGAAAAAACCGAAGAATAAGAATTCTACTAAACTAAAATATAACAACAAAAACAAAACTAAATTATGGCTTTTGATATTGAGATGATAAAGGCGCTTTACGAAAAGATGCCTTCCAAAGTTGAAGCAGCGCGTAAACTAATTGGTCGACCGCTCACCCTCACCGAAAAAATTCTTTACTCCCATTTACATGTTGATCAGAAATCAGAAAACTTTCAAAGAGGAAAGTCGTATGTTGATTTTGCTCCAGATAGAGTTGCCATGCAAGATGCAACAGCGCAAATGGCATTGTTGCAATTTATGCAATCGGGCCGCCCTAAAGTAGCTGTTCCCTCAACTGTTCATTGTGATCACTTGATTACTGCTAAAGAAGGTGCTGCAACAGATTTGGCTTTTGCTACAAAAGAAAGTAAAGAAGTATTTGATTTCTTAGGTTCTGTTTCTAATAAATATGGTATCGGTTTTTGGAAACCAGGTGCTGGAATTATTCACCAAGTAGTTTTAGAAAATTATGCATTCCCTGGTGGAATGATGATTGGAACCGATTCACACACAGTAAATGCAGGTGGATTAGGAATGATTGCAATTGGTGTTGGTGGTGCTGATGCTTGTGATGTAATGGCTGGATTAGCATGGGAGTTGAAAATGCCCAAACTGATCGGTGTGAAATTAACTGGAAAATTAAACGGTTGGACAGCTCCGAAAGATGTAATCTTAAAAGTTGCAGGAATCTTAACTGTAAAAGGTGGAACCGATGCTGTTGTTGAATATTTTGGTGAAGGTGCAATTTCTATGAGTTGTACAGGTAAAGGAACGATTTGTAATATGGGTGCAGAAATTGGTGCAACCACTTCTACATTCGGTTACGATGCTTCAATGGAGCGTTACTTGAAAGCTACCGGTCGTGCCGATGTTGCTGAACTTGCTAATAAAGTAAAAGAACATTTGACTGCAGATGCAGAAGTATATGCAAGCCCAGAAAAATATTTTGACCAAGTAATTGAAATCGATTTATCTACTTTGGAGCCACATGTAAACGGACCATTCACTCCAGATTTGGCAACTCCTATTTCTCAATTGAAAGAAGCTGCAATTAAAAATGGTTGGCCATTAAAAATTTCAGTCGGACTTTTAGGTTCTTGTACCAACTCCTCTTACGAAGATATTTCTCGTGCTGTGAGTTTGGCAAAACAAGTATCCTCAAAAAATTTAAAAGCAAAAGCAGAATATTTAATCAATCCAGGTTCTGAACAAATTCGTTACACTATCAAACGCGATGGTTTCTTAGATGTGTTTGATCAAATAGGCGCAAAAGTATTTACGAATGCTTGCGGTCCTTGTATCGGAATGTGGGATAGAATGGGTGCTGAGAAACAAGAAAAGAATACAATTATTCACTCGTTCAACAGAAACTTTGCAAAACGTGCTGATGGAAATCCAAACACGTATGCATTTGTTGCATCTCCCGAAATAGTAACAGCAATGGCCATTGCAGGTGAT
>CAYWAV010000014.1:0-41051 GCA_964456225.1 uncultured Chitinophaga sp.
TACAGGATTTTAAGTCCTGCGTGCCTTTATCTCAATTCAAATGTTTCTTTATTTCTGGTTTTTCTGAAAGTAAATATACCGTGTAAGGTAGATTCGGGTTACCCAATAATATTGTATGACCTATTTATACTCTTTCAACTCCAATTTTTCTCCATCAAACACAGCATAGGTATTGTAGTTAATCCATTCACCTAAATTTATGTAGCGGCTTTTGTCGGATAGTTTAATGTCGAGTGGTAAGTGGCGGTGACCAAAAATAAAAAAATCGAAATGTTCTTTTTGTAAAATTTCTTTTGAGTAAACTGCTAACCATTCATTTTCTTCGCCTTTGAACGATTCTTTTTTAGGGCTTTGTGATGCTCTGCTCTTTTTTGACCAATAGCTCGCTATGCCAACACCAGCATTCGGGTGAATGCGTGCAAACAACCATTGGCATGCTTTACTCTCAAATATTTTTTTGATGAACTTGTAACCGTTGTCGCCAGGCCCTAATCCATCGCCATGAGCGAGGTAAAATTTTTTTCCAGAATATTCTTTGGTAACTGGTTTGCGATATACTTTTACGCCCAATTCTTTTTCTAAGTAACCAAACATCCACATGTCGTGGTTGCCAGTAAACATGGTAACAGGAATTCCAGAATCAACAATTTCAGCAATTTTCCCTAACAAACGAACATGTCCTTTTTGAACCACATGTTTGTATTCAAACCAAAAATCAAATACATCGCCCATCAAGTATATTTCCTGAGCATCCTGCTTCACTTCATCCAGCCATTTGATAACCAGCTTTTCGCGCACCATACTTTTTTCGTAGTTGGGTGCGCCTAGGTGGAAATCGGAGGCAAAGTATATTTTGTTTTTATTGGACATTTTAGTTTCGTAAATTTTACACACCCCTCTCTCTAGAGGGGAATGCACACTACTGAATTTGTATTTTTTAGTACGGTACCCTATTTTCTATTTATAAATAAAATCTTAATGCTAGTACAATCTATTCCCCTCTAGAGAGGAGCTAGGGGTGTTTTTTTTCATTCTTACAGAGAGAAATTTCGTATCAACCCAAACGGATTAATCAAATTCAAATTCAGTGTAAATCTAATCGTTTCTAAATAGCTAATATTATTTGTAGTATTAAAATCTTGAATATTTTTTGACATCACAATTGGAAAATAAACTTCAAAGAAATCTTTTCTGAATGAAAGACAAACTCCCGCATTGTATAACACATCTTCGTTGAGTAATGATTTTTTATCTGCTGTTCCAATATCTGCATATAAATTAATGGGCAGCTTCATGTTTCCTAAAGATGTTTTCAAATTCAAAGCAGCAAGCCATGTACTTGATTGTCCTAGTGGAGAATAAACTTTCATGCCTCCATCTGTATCCGTAAATTGATTGGAAAGTATTTCTCCATCATTTATCTGCTCACTTCTTCCTAGAAACACATGATCGAAAAGGTAATCCTGTGAACCAGTTTGTCCGCTCATTCTAAAACGGTATGGCCCAGCATCTGCTGCTTCGGTTCCAATAAATGTTCCGGCAAAAAAGCGAACGTCAAAGCTTTTGTTATTCTTTTTATAATTGTAAGAGTAGTGTGCAGTCACTGCTGCTTTCATTATTTTTTCTCCCTGCTGAAAATTGAAATTTACATCGTAAGGAGTAATCGCATCCTTTTTAGAAAAGGAAAATGTTAAATCGTTAAAGTTGGTTGTAAGTGTATCGCGTTTGTATATTGCCGGACGAACAGAAAAATTTCCAACAGGAAATTCTTTCAATATTGTAATATTTCGGTAGCGAATGGTAAAGTTGTAGGGGCTTGCTAATTCTGCTTTTTTTAATTTGATAAAAATTTCAGGAGCAATTTTATTAAAATTTAAATTCAGAGGATCACCGTTTCCGTCATCAGGATGATTGGAGTAAGCATATCTTGTAGCAGTCATTCCAATAGCAACGTGCTGCAATCCGTTTTTCGGAAACATGTTGTATGCAAAATGTCCGTATCCGGCTATATCATTTGTGGTGACGCTGTACAATGGCATTAATTCAAATTCAAATTTCTTTTGTGGGATAATGTTGTTGTACAATGCAAGTCCGAACATCCATCTGTTATAGTTGTTCCATGCTCCAACAGGAGTCCAAAACAATTGTGTTTTATCAGGGTTATCTAAGCTTCCAAGAAATTGAAATTTAATTTTTTCTGTTTTTTTGAAAAGCCCTGAAGTTCTAATTTTATTATTATTTCTGTTCATCTCAGGCATATCTTCATGCGCATCAATTTTGAAATAATCTATTTCAGATTTAGGGAATGTCAATGCTTGTTTTCCAGGAAAGCCATCATAAATAACTTCACCCACTAATTTTCCATCTTTATAACCTTGAATAAAAACTGGTCCATCTATTTCTCCAACATTTTTAATTCCAATATCCCAAGAGCCATCTGAAGTTTTATGTGCGAAAGTGATTTTGTAATCTAGTTTTTTTGTGGAGTTGATTAATCCATCAAACAACCAGGATAAATTTTTGCCTGTGGTTTTTTCTACAGATTTTCTAAAGTCTTCAGGCAATGGATGTTTGAAATGCCATTCTTCAAAGTAAGCCTGCATCACTTTGTCCATTTCCGCTTCTCCTAAATACGCCATCAGGTAATCCAATACAATGGCTGTTTTAGAATACATAATTCCTCCGTAATTGATTGGCGTAAAATCGTAAGAGGGTGTTTCTAATGCTTGATCTTCATTTTTTTTAGCAGAAAAAAGATAAGATAATTCGTATTGTGCTTTGTGTTTGTATCTGGTTAAATCAAAACCTTTTCCGATTGGACCATCAGCAACATCACCAATTAGTTTGCGTTCAGGATATTTTGTTTCAATATAACGGTGTTCGTTAAAAGAATTTAATCCTTCATCCATCCAGCCATGTTCGCGTTCGTTGGAACCCAACATTCCGTAAAACCAATTGTGTCCAACCTCATGTGTAATCACAACATCCAATAGAAAAGCATTTCCGCTGCCGCCAATTACAGTAATGTTCGGATATTCCATTCCGCCTCCCGCACTGATGGTTCCATCAACAGCTGTGCAATGCGCATAAGGATAATCACCATTCCAAAGTGAATAATAATAAATGGCATCATTCAAATAATGAATACTATTTTTCCACAAATGCGCTTCTGAGTTGGTAAACATTGCCCAAGTAGTCACTTTGTTTTTTGTATGAGGAGTAATTATTTCTCCTTTTAAAACGTGGTAACGTTTATCGCAAAACCAAGCGAAGTCGTGCACATTTTTTTGTTTGAAGCGAAGTGTTTTTGTTTCTGAATCAGAAGGAGGAAAAGATAAATCTTCTTTATTGAAAGAGTTCATGGCTTCTGTTGCTTTTACATTTTGCTCGAGCCATTCCAATTCTTTTTCTCCGTCAACCATGTCACCCGTTGCACCCAACACATAATTTTTAGGAAGCGTAATACTCACATCAAAACTTCCGAACTCCGAATAAAATTCACCCTGATTTAAATAGGGCATTTGATTCCAACCTGTTCTGTCAAACACAGCAGGTTTAGGATACCATTGAGTAATTTGATACGACTGGCCGATATGCCCCATTCTAGAAATTTCTCCTGAAGGAATTTTTACATGGAAAGGAGTAGAGATGATTATTTTGTCTCCGCTTTTCAGTGGTTCGTTCAAAATGATTTTACAAATGTCGATGCTGTCTTTTAAATAATCCCATTTTACAGCAACATCATTCACTTTAAAATCCAATTGATCGATATAGCCTTTCTCATTCTCTTTTGCATAATACAGTTTTGTGGTTCCGCTTGAAAGTAATTGTTTGGCAAGAGCGGTGTTATTGTCCTTGTATGCATTAGGCCACAGGTGCATGTAAATATACGTAAGCGTAGTAGGTGAGTTATTGATGTATTCTATTTTTTCATCACCAGTAAATTCGTGTTTTACATCATCTAGTTTTACGTTGATGGTATAATTGACTTCTTGTTGGAAATACGTTTGTGCCTTTATTTGAGCTACAGTTAATGAGCTAACAAAAAGAAAAAGGAGTAGTTTCTTCATTTCTATTTAAAATCTATTTAAAAAGTTCTTCAAGTTTTTTATCCAATGCTTCTCCGCGTAAATTTTTCGCCAAAATTTTTCCTTCTTTGTCGATAAGCACATTGGTAGGAATGGCATTAAAATTATACAAAGCAACAACAGGTGATTGCCAAAATTTAAAATCACATACATGGTTTGTCCAGACTAATGCATCTGCTTTAATGGCTTGTTTCCATTTGTCCATATCCTTATCCAAGGACACGCTGTAAATATCAAATCCTTTTGATTTGTATTTGTTATACGCTTTCACAACATTTGGATTTTCTGCGCGACAAGGTCCACACCATGATGCCCAGAAATCAATCAGTACTACTTTCCCTTTTAAGGATGAAAGAGCCAGCGGTTTTTCTGCAGGTGTATTCATCATAATTTCCGGAGCAAGTGTACCAACTGCTAGTTTTCTGCTGCTAGAAACGCCATCATGATATGCTTTAATATATGGTGAGTTTGGATATTTGGCAAACAAGCCATCATCTAATTTGAAATACGTATCCATGAATTCATCTGGTTGCAATTGTTGAATGGCAGCCAATGAAGCGAATGATGAAGGATGTTTCTCGATGAAAGCTTTTAGGTATTGATTGTGTTCGTCTACCAATTGGGTGTATGGTTTTTCTAATTCATTGCTCATGGAATCTATTCGTAAAGAATCCATTTGAGTGATATTTACAAATGCCTGAAATATTTTTTGAAGTGAATCTCTTTTTCTGTAACTCTCAGCAGATGTCATATTTATTTCCCAAAACAATTTTGAATCTTCAGAACCTTCTACGTTGTAAGAGTTTCCTAAATCAGCAACGTCTCCTGTGATTGAAACTTTTTGGTTAGTATCAAAAATGAATGTGCAGAAATTTTTGTCGGATGTTTTCAATCGATAAAAACCGATTTCAGTAATCACAGGATTCATAGTGAACTCTCCATTCTCATCCAACATAGCGGTATCCACTTGTATCAATCCATCAGTTCCCATTTGTTCCAGAAACAAAGTGTCGCCATGCGCGTTACCCAATTTTCCTGTTAGTTCAAAGTTGGAACTAGACTCAGAGCTTGAATCTGAACAAGCAGAAACAAGTAAAACAGAAACAGCGATAAATAGGTTTATGAATTTCATTCGTTTATTTTTTTTTCTTTTTTAATTATTTTTTTCTTTTTAATTGCCAACTGAATAATTGCCAACTTACTTTTCCAGCATTTCCTTTACTAATTCAGTCGCCACTTTTGGATCTGCTTTGCCTTTTGAAAGTTTCATTACTTCACCCATAAATAAACCTAGTAAACTTGTTTTTCCTGCTTTGTATTCAGCAACTTTATCAGGATGTTTTGCAATCGCTTCTTTTACAAATTCTGTTATTGCACCGCTATCACTTTCTTGAATCCAATTGTTTTCTGTAGCAATTTCAGCAGGCGATTTTGAATTGCTTTCCAACATGATTGGAAATATTTTTTGTGTTGCAATGGTATGACTTACTTTTCCGCTATCGATAAAGTTTACTAAATCAGCAATGCGTTCTGGAGTTATTTTAAACTCAGAAATATGCAAAGCGCTGTCGTTCAAATGCGATTTGATTTGAACCGTTAACCAGTTGGAAGCTGATTTTGTATTTTTAGTTTTCGCAATAATTTTTTCGAAGTACAAAGCAATCTCTTTCGAATCGGTTAATACACCAGCATCGTATTCCGACAAACCAAGTGTTGTATACTTTTTAAACAGTTCGTTTGGTAGCGGAGGCAAATTTTGTTTTACTTTCTCGATGTATTCTTTAGAAACAACAACCGGTTGTAAATCCGGCTCCGGAAAATACCGATAGTCGTTGGCCATTTCCTTACTACGCATCAAATAGGTGCTGCCATTTACAGCATCAAATCCCATTGTGTCTTGAGAAATAGTGCCTCCATTTTCAATCACTTCAATCTGACGTTTTATTTCAAATTCGATGGCGCGTTGTACGTTACGAATCGAGTTCATGTTTTTTGTTTCGGTACGTTTACCAAATTCTTGTGCACCTTTTAATCTTACGGAGACGTTGGCATCGCAACGCATACTTCCTTCTTCCATGTTGCCATCACAAATATCGAGGTAACGAACAAGCTTACGTACTTCCGTTACATATTGATAAGCTTCTTCTCCAGAGCGGATATCCGGTTCACTTACAATTTCCAAAAGCGCAACACCTGCACGATTTAAATCGATGAGTGTATCAAATGGATCAATGTCGTGAATGCTTTTTCCGGCATCCTCTTCCATGTGAATGCGGGTGATGTTGATTTGTTTTTCTATTCCATCTGCTGTTTTTATGGTAATGTAACCACCCGTACAAATAGGAGTTTTATCTTGTGTGATTTGGTAGCCTTTTGGTAAATCGGCATAAAAATAATTTTTGCGGGCATACTCATTTACTTCACGGATAGTGCTTTTGCATGCGAGTCCCAAACGAACGGCAAATTCAATCACACGTTTGTTTGATTTCGGCAATGTGCCCGGGTGTCCCAAAGTAATTGGGCTGACATTGGTATTTGGCAAAACTCCGAATTCGGTAGAATCGCTCGAATACGCTTTGCTTTTGGTGGACAATTGGGTGTGCACTTCCAAACCAATAACAGCTTCGTATTTATCGTAAATGCTCATTTTCTAGTATGCGGTTTTAAAGCGCGAAAGATACGAAAAAAATGCAAGATGTTGAGGGTAAAATTGGCTACAGATTGCCTAATATTTAGTACTTTTGAGTGTTAAATTGTCTTAAATATGGGTGCTCCCGAAAAAAAGATTTATACTGAAGAAGAATTGTTTCAAATTCGCATGAATCGAACTTACGAAGAGCGGTTTAGAATATTGATGCAATTGATTAGAGTAAATATGAAGATGAGGAATGCCAAAATTATTTATCCTGATAAGAAGTAATGGATATTTTGGACGATGACATAATAAAGTTTTGGAGGTTGCTGCATGAGAACGATGTAAAATATATTATGATTGGCGGATTTGCAACCAATTTGCATGGCTTTAATAGGATAACTTCAGATGTTGATATTTGGTTGAAGGACACATTAGAAAATAGAAAAAAATTCAGGACCGTTATCAAGGAATTGGAACTTGGAGATTTTGAAGAAATTGAAACAATGCAAATGATTCCAGGGTGGACGAGTTTCACATTAAATGGAGGAATTGATTTGGATATTATGACATCTCTGAAAGGGTTTGAACAGTCAAATTTTGACGAATGTTTGGAGTTATCACCAATTGCTGTGATTGACGATATTCCAGTTAGATTCCTAAGTTTGAATCATTTGATTCAAGCTAAAAAGGAAGTTTTTAGAGAAAAAGATAAAATTGATTTAATAGAACTTGAAAAAATAAAAAAGGCTTCTGAAAAATAAATTCAGAAGCCTTTTTTAATGTCAATCCCTTTTTTTCTTGTGGCAGGAGAAGTTTGAATTATTAATTCTTAATTACTTTCTGAGAATAATTTATTTCTTTTCCTGTAATTTTCAAAATATACATTCCGCTTTCGTACTGCTCTAAATGAGCCGATTTTGTTGTGTTTCCAGCTCCGACATTCTCTTTTTTGCTAAAAAATTTCTTTCCGGTTATGTCAAACATTTCAAATAACAAGTCTTCCGATTGAAGCATTTTAATGGTGATGGATACATTGTTGCTAGTTGGATTTGGGAAAACAGAAATAGCGTTTTCTGTAAAAGTGTTTTCATTAACCCCAAGTGCGAAAGTTGCATCCAAAATATACAAGCCATTTTGCATATCGCCTACCAAAAACAAACCGCTTGGCAAATCAATGTATGCGCCCCAAGCTCCGTGGTAAGTGAATGACCCCGGGAAACCATCGTTTAATCCATGTAAAGTATCTGTGTCAAAGTAGCCTGTTCTGAAAACGTTAGCCGGATTGCTGATGTCGAAAATCTGCAAACCATCCTGATAGTAAGCAATAACAGCTCTATCGGTTCCCCACAAATAAGGATTGTGAGGTGTAGCACCTTGATTGGATTTTATTGTGTCCATCATGTTCACATTTGTGATATCGCTTATATCTAAAATTTTAACTGTTGTATTGGCAGGAACTTCATCACAAAAAACCAATGTTTTGCCATCAGGTGTTAAAGCACTGCTGTGGTTGTACCCTTGATCCACATATGTAGTTAGAGAGTTAAGGGTTGTGTAATTATTTGTCCCAACATTGTATTTGTAAAAATATAATCCTTGAAATCCGCAGGATGCGTAAACAGTATCATTTCTTACAAGCATGTCGTGAACCCAGGTGATAGAAGGGTCATCCTGATTTAAGGCACGAAGCAAAACCGGTAGTTCCGGATTAGCTAAACTGTAAACAGCCATTGAATAAACGCCTCCTCCCGGTGGATGTTCTTTCACACTTCCAACATGTAGTTTATCTCCATCAATGAATAATGTATGGGCTCTTTCAAAAATGGTTGTATCGTCATGAACAACATGTACTGAATCGGGTAAATAACTCAAATCGATAATCTGAAAGCTGTTTGGAATGGCATCATCGCTTATCGCATAGAGATATTTCCCATAGGTTTTATATTCTCTCCAAATGCATCCGCTTCTTCTTCCAGCAACAAAATCAATCTCTACAGGATTAGTTGGAGTTGAAACATCAATAATATGTGTTCCTGATCCGGAACCTAAAATAGCATATTCTCGATATGAATCGGCTGTATCCACCCAACCCCAAACGCTGTTGTATTTTATTCCATAGGTTGGTTCTGCAGTTTGTAAAGGGTTATACCACTGGCCAACAAAATAAATATTTTGTGAGCTGTATTGAGCGGATAAGTTAATACTTGCAGTAAATGCAATAATTAAAACCAAAAAGTAATTTTTCGTCATTTTGATAATTTTCTTTAATAAAGATACTAAATACTATTCGTATTTCTCGTGGAGTATCCATTTTTTTGTCATTTCGTAATGAAACAGTTGTCCGATTACCCTATAACTCGCATCATTGATAGGATTGTTTCCTTTTAGATTTTCTGACATCACACCTATTTCTGGTTTGTAATAATTGGAGTGAATAAATTTTATTTGTATGCCTTCTTTAGAAATAAATCCAACATGCGTATCCATACCAACCACATAAATTCCATCTGCACGATTTTTTAAATACTCAGTTACTTGTTCGATGGGCTTGTTGGAAAATCTTTTTACAGTTGGATTTATTTTTTTAATCATTGTTTCGGAAGCCAGCTGTCCCCAAGCAGAACGAGGAATGTCAAATCCCACATCTCGAATAACGGTGGTGACAAAATAACCACAAGCAATTTTTCCTTGTTTAGGAGTTTGTGTTATTCCATTAAAATCCCACTCCGTTTTATACCAATAGGTGAAAACTTCATGAGTGATGTTGCGCAAAAATTCTTGAGAATACTTTACTAATGAATCTTTCCCAATACTATCGGCAACGAGATATTCCGCATTTATTTTTTCACGGGTTTTTACAATGCTTGCTTTTAATTCATCGTAGGACTGAGTTTGAGCAGCTACTTCATCGTGAGCTTGACTCTGAGTATTGCAAGCAACAATGCAAATAGAGAGTAAAAGAGAGGTCGTGCGCATGATACAAGAGATTAGTATATACGCCACATAACGAGAAAGAGGAAAGAATTATTACAATTCCTTCATTAATTCTTTCATAATAATTGTCATTTTCTTCTCAGCATGGGCAGCTACTTCCTGAACTTCTTCGTGTGTTACCTCCACAATTTTCCCTGGAACACCTAAGTCAGTAATAATCGACATAGCAAAGCAAGGGATATCCATATGGCGGGCAACAATTACTTCCGGAACGGTACTCATGCCTACAGCATCGGCACCTAACACTCTTACCATATTGTATTCGGCAGGTGTTTCAAATGTTGGTCCGGATAAACCCAAATAAACACCTTCCTGCACTTTTATATTATTTGCAGCAGCTACTTTTTTTGCTTTTGCAATAATGGCTTTGCTATATGCTTCACTCATATCGGGAAAGCGTGGACCCATTTCTTTTATGTTTTTTCCTATCAAAGGATTGGAGGGAAAAAAATTAATATGGTCGTTGATAATCATTAAATCGCCAATCTTGAAATTCGGATTTACTCCACCTGATGCATTGGAAACAAAAAGATTTTTTACACCAATTAATTTCATTACTCGAACAGGAAAAGTAACTTGCTGTAAAGTATAACCTTCATAATAATGAAAGCGCCCTTGCATGGCAACCACATTTTTTCCGCCCAATTCTCCAAAAATCAATTTGCCTGAATGCCCTTCTACTGTTGAAACAGGGAAGTTCGGAATTTCTTCGTATGGAATAGTGTGTTTGATGTTAATTTCTTTTACCAATCCGCCTAAACCAGTTCCTAAAATAATTCCAACTTCGGGTGTAAAAGAAATTTTACTTTGAATGTATGCTGCTGTGCTTTTGATTTGCTCTAACATAATGGAGTATTTGTTCGTTGAATTCTTGCTTGTCTTTATTATGAAATTCAATTTCTATTGGGATGTAAAAAAGAGGAAGATTTTTAATTGCTTCTGCGTATTCCGGACTTTTTAATCGCATTGCATCTTTTTCAGTTGTCAATATAATTTTATTTGCGGCTACAATGTTATTAAATATTTTTTGAATATTCCCAATATCTGTTTTTGAGAAATGGTGATGGTCATTATATTTTATCGGAATGATGTTTTTTACTTTATCTTTTAAATAATATTCCAATGGCCGTGTATTCGCAATGCCTGTTAGTAATACCATTGAGAAGTTTCGTTCAAAATAATATTCTTTTGCCAAGGGGTTTGTTGCTTCTCCAAGTACAGGAATAAAGCCGCCATATTTTATGTATGAAAAATAAACATGCTGATGAGGCAAAGGTTTAATTTCCTCTAGTAAACGTTTGCGTTCGATGGGTAATAATATTTCAGGACATTTAGTAACGATGATAATATCTGCACGTTCGATTCCTGATTTGAACTCGCGCAAGCTTCCAGTCGGAAGAATATAATCATTCATATAAAGTTTATTGAAATCGGTAAGAACTATATTCAGTCCAGGTTTTACAGCACGGTGCTGAAATGCATCATCTAATAAAATGGCTTGTAAAGAAGGGAATTCTTTTAATAAAAGTTGTATTCCTCGTACACGGTTGCCATCTACGGCAACTCGTAAGCCACTGAATTTTTTTTTGAATTGCAATGGTTCATCGCCAATATCTTTTGCAGTGGATTGTGTATCCGATAAAACGAAACCTTCTGTTTTTCTCCCATAGCCTCGGCTAAGCGTTGCAATATAAAATTCGGGTTTTAACAAGCGTATGATGTATTCTATATGCGGGGTTTTCCCAGTTCCTCCAACAGTAAGGTTTCCCAAGGAGACGGTTGGAAGGGCAAATTCTTTTGAAGAGAATATTCCTAAGTCGTAACATTTGTTTCGCAAAAAAACAATGCATCCATAAAGGATGGAAAGGGGAAATAATATGATTCGCAGAAACTTCACTTGCTAAAAATACGAAATGAATGCGACAATTTGGAAATTTGCTTCCAGATAGCTATCGGGATTGAAAACAGAAAAAGAAATTATATAGTTTATACACTAAGTATATCACGCAGATTCGTAAATTCGCACTTCTCATTATAATTTGGAAATCATGAAATTAAGAGAAATTACTAATCATCTAGAATCGATTGCCCCTTTGAGTTATCAAGAAAGCTATGATAATGCTGGATTGATATGTGGCAATCATGACATGGATATTACCGGAGCTGTTATTTGTTTGGATAGCACCGAAGCAGTTATCGATGAAGCCATCGCCAATAAGTGTAATCTGATAATTGCTCACCATCCGATTGTTTTTTCGGGAATTAAAAAATTCAATGGAAAAAATTATGTCGAGAAAGTTATTATTAAAGCCATTCAGAATAACATTGCGATTTATGCTGCACATACCAACCTGGATAATGTATTGGATGGAGTAAATTCAAAAATCGCTGAAAAGCTTGGTTTGGTTAACTGTTCGATACTTGCCCCGCAAAACAACATTCTTAAAAAATTAGTGACTTATTGTCCCGATGAAAATGCTACAGCTATCAGAACAGCCTTGTTTACAGCAGGAGGTGGGGCAATTGGAAATTATGAGGAGTGTAGTTTTAATGCAAATGGTTACGGAACTTTTAAAGCAGGCATCAATGCCAATCCGCATGTTGGCGAGATAGGTAAACAACACCAAGAAAAGGAAACAAGGATAGAGCTAATCTATCCATCTTATATAGAGTCGAAATTACTAAAAGCTTTGTTTTTGGCTCATCCATACGAAGAAGTGGCTTACGACATTGTTGAGTTAAGCAACAAGAATAATAGAGTAGGAGCGGGAATGATAGGAGAACTGGAGCAGGAGGTAGACGAAACAGTCTTTTTAAATAACGTGAAGAAAGTAATGAAAGCGGAAGGAATCAGATATACTGCTTTAAGAGGTAAAAAGGTGAAGAAAGTTGCTGTTTGTGGCGGTTCAGGTAGCTTTTTGCTCAAAAATGCAATTGCAGCAGGAGCAGATGTTTTTGTAACAGCTGACTTTAAGTACCATCAGTTCTTTGATGCTGAAAATCAACTGGTTATTGCAGATATTGGACATTATGAAAGCGAGCAATATACCATGGAATTATTTTATGAGATTTTAAGTAGAAAATTCACTACATTTGCACTCCATTTATCAAAAATCAATACAAATCCGATAAACTATTTATAAAAATGGCAAAAACTAAGACTGACGAAATTTCTGTAGAGGAAAAGTTAAAAGCCTTGTTTGAATTACAACAAGTAGATTCAAAGATTGATAAAATCAAAACTGTTAGAGGTGAATTGCCTTTGGAAGTGAGAGATTTAGAAGATTTAGTTGCAGGTTTAGAAACCCGTATCACTAACTTCACGGAAGAGTTAAAAACATTAGAAGAGTCGATCACAGAAAAGAAAAATGTGATTAAAGATTCTCAAGCCTTAATTAAAAAATACGAAACTCAGCAAGGTAAAGTACGTAACAACCGTGAGTACGATGCAATTACAAAAGAAATTGAATTCCAAAATTTAGAGATTCAATTGGCTGAAAAACGCATTAAAGAATACAAAGCAAACATCATATCTAAAAAAGAAGTGATTGACGCTTCTGAAGAAGATTTCAAAGACAGACAAAAAGATTTGAAAATCAAAAAGAAAGAATTGGATGAAATTGTTGCTGAAACAGAAAAAGAAGAAGCAGCATTGCTTAAAAAATCCAAAGCTTCAGAAAGTATTATTGAAGAAAGATTATTAAATGCTTACCACCGTTTGCGTTCAAACGTAATGAATGGTTTAGGTGTTGTAACTGTTGAGCGTGATGCTTGTGGAGGATGTTTCAATAAAATCCCACCTCAACGTCATTTAGATATCAAAACACATAAAAAAGTTATTGTATGTGAGCATTGCGGAAGAATTTTGGTTGATGCTGATATCTTAACAGGAAAAGTTAAAGCATAATTTTAAGAAATATAAAAACGAAAAAGTCTTACGTAATAATTTACGTAAGACTTTTTTTGTGGTAGAGGTTTTTATTTCTGGGTATTATTCTAATTAGTAATAGGTAGATTCACTAAACTGCCAATATGCTTTTTTAAAATACTATCAGCAAGCATTTTGGTTTTGATTTCTTTCATCACTGATTCATTCAGTTGCTTATTTTTACTAATAATATCAACTCCTTCGGGAGTAAAGAGTGTTTTAGAAAACCAAATCACCGCCCATTGATTGTTTTCGTCTATTAATTTTATTTCCCAACGACTTTTTGCAATAGCTAAAAATCCTTTTCCTTGCCAAGTAAATGCTTTATCGTTTTTGGGATTTAAATAATCGAAGCCATTGATGGTTTTTGTTTTTCCATTTTTAGTATACTTTACTTCATCAATTAAAAATGTTTTTCCATTTTTTTCTGCGACTGTATAATTAAACGTGGGATTTGTTTTAGTTCCATCCAGCCACATTGGGAAGTTGCTACTAATGATGAACCATGTGCCAGAAAGAATATTGAAAATCGAATTCATAGAATAGTTATGATCCCAAGAAGATCAATATAAAAGAGTATTTAATTAAAATCTCAATCCCAATGATAACATAAAGCTTGAATTTTTATAGCTATTTTCTACAATGGTTGCTTTAGGTGTATTGTATAAATAATTGAATTCATCATATTTTGTAAGTACATAGGCAAAGTCGATGAAAAAATAATCCTGACGATAACCTATGCCAGCAGTGTAGCTGGAGCGGTTTGCATTTTTATTTTCGTTGCTTTTAAACGGACTGCCATACAATGCATATCCTAAACGAATTGCAATTGGATCGAATCGAACTTCGCCACCAACACGAAGATTTCCTGTAGCAGTATATTTCGAACGGATTAGTGTATTTACTTCGCTGAAAACATTTGGACTGGAATGCAATTGAGCATAGCTATAATCAGCATATTCATATTCGGCATTGATTATTCCAATTTTATTTATAACAAATCCAACACTTCCGATTGCTCTGAATGGAGTTGTGATACGGTAATCAAATGAACCTTCCGGAGAAACCGTATCGTACGTAATTCCATTGTCCAAATTTGATTTCATGCTGCTGCTGTATTCATCTCTCATACTTATTGAAGTAGGAGTGTGAATAGCAACTCCAACTCTGAGCCAATCGTTAGGACGTACAATGGCTCCTAATTTTAAGTTCACTCCGTTTCCGTTGGTTGATAAATTTTGTCCGTATGTGAACGATTTAAAATTTGCAATGGTATCTTTTTCATCCGTTTCTTCAAAGGTGGTTTCTTCGCTGAATCGTGTTCTGACAATTCCCAACGTTCCACCTAAATACAATTTGCTTTTATAATTTCCACCAAAACTAATAACTGTTTCGCCCATAGAACCAGTTGTTTCTACTAATTTTCGTTGTTTCGTTCCATAATTTGGAACAACGTGATTGTATTGATAAATGCCATTACTATCTGGATTAATCAAATAGGTTTGCCATGCAAGGTCGGTGGAAAATAAATCAAAATCAGTTGGTGTATTTCCATTTGCGTTAGCTACAAAAGCATCCAACAATGAACTTGATTTGTTGTCGGATTGAATATCCATTCGGTTATGAAAATTATTCGTACGGTTATAACCGAAACCAAAATTTATATTTTCCCAACCCGTTTTGTTTTTGTCGTTTATTAAATTGATGCTTGCAACCAATCCGATGTTACCCAAATTGAAATTTAATTTTCTGTCGCTAGAAGTGTTTGCATTGTAAACGGAAGAAGTAGTTTGTGAAAATACGGCAGTAGAAATAGAAAGTTCTGTTTTTTTGAAGATTGCAATTCCTGCGGGGTTGAAACTAAGCGTAGAAATATCTCCACCCAAAGCGCCCATTGATCCTGCCATTGAGGCAAATCGTGCTGTTCCTCCGAAAGTAATTTGTGAGTAACGCATTGCATCTATATCGTTTTGTGCGAAGGAAGAGCACATCGATAACAATCCAATTCCTGTTATTAAAATTTGTTTTTGCATATCAATATTTTTTAAATGTCGAATGTGTTTTTAGCTTTCACATTTTGCATGTAAAAACTAAAAACACATTCAGAATAAATTATCTTCTTGGAGGTTTTGAGCCAGATGGAGTACTAGAGCCGCCTCTGCTAGCAGGTGTTGACGATGGAGAGGCTTTAGGTTGGTCAATTACCCTTGGCGACTCATTGCGAGGTTTCTCGTATTTGGGTTGCTCAACTGGTTTTTGTCTCTCATTATTTTCTGGCTTTTCTTTATAAGCAGGTTTTTCTTCGTTTACAGGTTTTTCGTGATACGATGGTTGTTCTTTGTTAGAAGGCTGTTCTTTATTATAAGCAGGTTTTTCTTTATAAGCAGGATTTTCGGTTTGAGTTGGTTTGCTCGTACCTGTATTGTTTTCTGGTTTGTAAGCTGGATTCACCGGACCTACAGGTTTTGTGCTGTTGCCGATATTGATGGGCGTTGGTTTATAAGCATCATTAGGAGTAGAACTCGTATAAACTGGTTTAATACGACCATAATCATCTTTTGTCCAGTTTTCAGGACTTGCTTTTGCTTGCGTTTCCAATTCGCTTACCATTCTTGAAGCTAGATTAGGCTGTGCACTTTCTCTGCCATTTGAGCCTGTTGTTCCTCTTGGTCCGTAATAGTAGCTATTGTTATCGTAGCTATTGAAGTAGTTGTTATTATACATTCCTGAATAATATCCGTCCCAGTATCCGTTGTTGTATCCAGCTCCGTATGAGTTGTATCCGCCATATCCGTACCCATAAGGATTGTATCCAAATCCGTAAGGATCGTAACCGTATCCATAAGGATTATACCAAGGGTCGTATGCCCAACCTTGGTTTCCGTACCAATAATAGCTAGGGTTGTAGGAGTAGGTGCAATAACTTGGGCCCCAGAAATTGTAACCCATGTATACGCTTGAGCCGTAGTTGTATGGGTTTCCTGAATAGAAGTAAGAATTCGTATAATAGTTATCGTAATAGCCGTAGTTCATACCACTGCCACTATGGAAACGTCTTAACCGAACGGCATAAGCATCATCGTAATAATCGTCATAATCAAATTCGGAATTTTCGTAATAGTTGTTGGTTGTATTGTTGGTGGCTGTTTTACTATCAGAAGGTGTGTAATAATCATCAGTAGTGGAAGTTGCGCTTTTCTTGTTTTGTGCTGCTAAAGCCTCTTGTTCCGCTTGTTTTTTAGCCTCTTGGCGCTCTGTTGCTTCGGCTAATAACTTCTTTTCTTTGTCGGCTGCTTTGTCTTTGGATGAATAATAAACATCATCGCTGTAGGTTCTGGATTGAGCACCTTCGGGAGATTTACATGCAGTAAATGCAAGTAAAACAAATGCTAGAATGCTTAAATACGTTTTCATTTTATTTTATTTAAATAGAAGGGGATGATTTAAATCTTTTTAAAATAGACAATTAGGATTAAGAAAAGGTTTAATTTTCTATTTTTACAATCCATAAAGTCAGATATAAAATTACAAATACTATACCACAAAAAAAAGATTATGAGCAAGGAGTTATCAACGCGAGAAGGAAATTATTCAGAATGGTACAATGAACTGGTTGTGAAAGCCGATTTAGCGGAACATTCGGCAGTTAAAGGGTGTATGGTTATTAAACCTTACGGATATGCTATATGGGAAAAAATGCAAGCGGCATTGGATAAAATGTTTAAAGATACAGATCACGTAAATGCCTATTTCCCGCTATTTATTCCGAAATCGTTTTTTAGCAAAGAGGCTAGTCATGTTGAAGGTTTTGCAAAAGAGTGTGCCGTTGTGACACATTACCGTTTAAAAACGGCTCCTGACGGAAGTATAGTTGTAGATGAAACAGCTAAATTAGATGAAGAGTTAATTGTTCGTCCGACTTCAGAAACCATTATTTGGAATACATACAGAGGTTGGATTCAATCGTACCGAGATTTGCCAATATTGGTGAATCAATGGGCGAATGTGGTGCGTTGGGAAATGCGTACACGTTTGTTTTTAAGAACTACTGAGTTTTTGTGGCAAGAAGGACATACGGCACATGCAACCTCTGCCGAAGCTGTTATAGAAACAGAGAAAATGTTGCACGTGTATGCCGATTTTGCAGAAAACTGGATGGCGATGCCCGTTATAAAAGGGATTAAATCAGCGAATGAAAGATTTGCAGGGGCGATAGAAACGTATTGTATTGAAGCCTTGATGCAAGATGGAAAAGCTTTGCAAGCAGGTACGTCTCATTTTTTGGGACAAAACTTCGCGAAAGCATTTGATGTAAAATTTGCAAACAAAGAAGGAAAGCAAGATTATGTATGGGCAACATCATGGGGCGTTTCCACACGATTGATGGGTGCATTAATTATGTCTCATTCGGATGATAAAGGTTTGGTATTGCCTCCAAAATTAGCTCCTTTTCAAGTAGTGATTGTGCCGATTTATAAGAGTGAAGAACAATTGGGGCAAATCAATGAAGTGGTGGCTAAGATGAAGAAAGCAATGGAAGCCAAAGGAATAAGTGTGAAATATGATAATAGAGACTCTCAGCGTCCGGGTTGGAAGTTTGCAGAGTACGAATTGAAAGGTGTTCCTGTGCGAATTGCGATTGGAGGAAGGGATTTGGAGAACGGAACTGTTGAGGTAGCTAGACGAGACACAATGGAGAAAGAAACCCTTCAGCAAGCGGATTTAGAGAATAAAATAGAGCATTTGTTACAGCAAATACAGGACAACCTTTATCAGAAAGCGAAAGCTATGACAGAGGCTAAAACTTATGTTGCTGATACTTATGAAGATTTCAAGCAAATTTTAGATAAAACCCCAGGTTTTGTTATGGCACATTGGGATGGCACACCTGAGAGCGAACAGAAGATCAAGGAAGAAACAAAAGCTACCATTCGTTGTATTCCTTTGAATAACAAGCAGGAGGTAGGAAAATGTATTTTTAGCGGAAAACCATCGAAGCAAAGGGTGGTTTTTGCGCGTGCTTACTAAAGCTACGAATTACGAATTTTCACGAACTACGAATCATTGAAAACATGGAAAAACCAACGCCCCGAGAGTTGATTTTAAAAACGCTCAAAGAAAAGTCGAGCATGAAGCAAGATGTTTATTCAAACACATTGGCGGCATTCTTTATACTAAAGAAAACAGCAAAAGCTATAGCTTTGGAGCTTTCGAAAGAGACAAGTAAGATAGATAAGCGAGTTGTTATTGAATATAAGGAAAAAGGAGAGTTTGAGTTTGAATTGAGAGTAGCGGGCGATTTATTAATATTTTCTATGCATACGAATATATTCGAGTTTGATAAAAGTCATCAAATATGGAAAAATTCATATATAAAGGAAGATACGGGTCGTTCATTTTGTGGGATGATTAACATCTATAATTTTTTAAACGATTCATTTAAATATAACAGAATCAATGATTTAGGGTATGTGATAGGCCGAATTTTTATTAATAAAGAGAATCATTATTTTGTAGAAGGGAAGAGGCAATTGGGCTTTCTGTACAATGATTTTGTACATTCAGTAATTGACGAAGAAGCGATAAAAGCGATATTGGAATCTACCATCCTGTATTGCCTCAATTTCGACCTGTTTACCCCGCCATTTGATGCAATCAAGGAGATTAGTGTTCTAGATGTACAATCGGTAAGCGAGAACATGCAGGGAAAAACTGGAAAACGCTTAGGCTTTCGTTTTCAGGCAGATAATGAATCAGTTGATTGATTTTTGCGGAAAGTGTCGAAAATATTTTGCATAAATGGATTTTTCATTTACATTTGCACTCCCAAAATTAAGGGTAATTAAATTTGGCCCGTTCGTCTAGGGGTTAGGACGCCAGGTTTTCATCCTGGTAAGAGGGGTTCGATTCCCCTACGGGCTACAAATAGTAAAAATGCTATTGATTAATATTGATCAATAGCTTAATAAATAGAAAAATGGCAAATCATAAGTCGAGTATCAAAAGAATCCGTTCTAACGATGCTAAAAGATTAAGAAATCGTTACCAAGCGAAAACAATGCGTAACGCAGTGAAAGAATTAAGAGCAGACGAAAGTAAAAAATCGGCTTCTGAAAAACTTCCTAAAGTTGTTGCTATGGTAGATAAATTAGCTAAGAAAAATATTATTCATAAGAATAAAGCAGCTAACTTAAAATCAAAGTTGACTAAGAAAGTGAACGCACTAAAAAAATAATTTGAAATAAATATTTCACGTTAATACATTTAAATTGAGGCTCCGCAATTCTGCGGAGCCTTTTTTATGTTTAATAATTCGGATACACAACAACAAAAAAGGGTTAAACACATAGTCACATAGAAAAAAGGAAAAAGGGTTAACCGGGATTGCACAGAAAAATAAATTTTTACACAGAGAGCTTGTTTTCATTAAGTATGATTCTCTGAAAAATAGGGAATAACAATACAAGAAAACTATGTATCTATGTGTTTAAGAAAAGTCGTAAGGATTGATCAATATTAGTTGGGAAATTTATGGAGGAAAACAAATTAAAAATAAAAGCCTGGGCAGAAGAAGATCGCCCAAGAGAGAAGTTGATGGAGAAAGGCAGACATGTGCTAACAGAAGCCGAATTAATAGCTATTTTGATTGGCTCGGGAAGCAGAGATGAAACAGCTGTAGAGCTTTCTAAACGTATTTTAGCAAGTGTGGGAAATAATTTAAATGATTTAGGGAAATTAAATATTAATGAGTTAATTAAATTCAAAGGGATAGGTGAGGCTAAAGCAATAAGTGTGATGGCCGCCATGGAATTAGGAAGAAGAAGAAAAGAAACAGAAGTAATCAAGCGGGATAAAATTACTGTAAGCAAAGATGTTTACGATATTATGAAACCGATTCTTCTGGACTTGCCACACGAAGAATTTTGGTTGTTGGTTTTGAATCGTGCTAATCTGGTTATAAAAAAAGAATTGATTTCTCGTGGAGGTGTATCGGGTACAGTGGTGGATACAAAAATTATTTTTAAAGCAGCGGTAGAAAATTATGCTTCCTCCATTATTATTTGTCACAATCATCCTTCAGGGAATTTAAAACCGAGTGAAGCGGATATACGCATTACAAAAAACATTAAAGAGGCTGGAAAGTTAATGGAGATTCCTTTGTTGGACCATTTGATAATCACAGAAAATGGTTTCTATAGCTTTGCAGACGAAGGAGTAATGTAAATAGGGGTAATGAATATTACCCGAAGGGGCTCCTTTTGAGCGAACATACAGTCTCGTTCCGCATTAATTTTTTAATTTATAGCGTGGTGTTGTCCGCAGCAGTTTTTTTCAAAATAGATTTGAATTCTTCCGTTTCTTTTATTTTCATAAAAGTATTATCGTTTTGTAAACGATCAATGTCTTTGAATCCATTTTTAACAGCTGCATTTAAAGCGGTAATTGCGCCTTTTCCGTTGTCTTCAATAGCTAAAATAGTTGCATTTAAATAATGCGCTTCATTGTTTGTTGGGTCAACAATTAAATAAATCTGGCTAAACATTTTTGTTGCTGGGAAATTTTGTTTTTGCATGGCATTGGTTGTTTGCATGTATGCAAGCAGACTTAAATAATCAAGTAGTCGTTTGTGCATTAATACCTCTTGTTCGTTCCCTGATTTTATTTTTTTATTTATTGAACTCGTCTCCTGTTTCCACCAATCAATATTTTTTGATTGCAATGCTTCTCCGTAAAATCCTTTCAATTCTTCTTCTTGTTTCCATATTGCTTCTTCTTTTTTCAGTTTTTTATCCACTTCTGCATTTGCCTTCAAAGGCTTGTATATATTGTAGTACTCGGTTAAATCCGTTAGTCCGTCAAAAAAATTAATTGTTTTTCTAACAAGATTGTATACTTCAAAAGTTTTATTGCTTTGTTGTGCCTTTTTAATTTGATCAGAATAAAGTTTGATATTTTCATTAATAAAAGCATCATTTTTTAGTTTTGGTTCTTTGCGCATAGCGCCTAATTCGATCCATAAAAAAGCATCTTTTATGATTTCCTCTTTCGGCCACTCGTGTTTCCCGTCAAATTCTATAAATGAGTGTTTTACTCGTCTGCCGGCCAATTCAACCATATCATATTTTCTCATTTCAATATAATTGAAATCTTGATTACCACAAATTCCTAGGAAAGTATAATTACTTCTTGGGTCTTTATTGTTGGCTGCAGGCGAAGCAGCTCCGCAACAAATAGCTCCGGCAATGGCTCCATTGGTTATACAAAGTGCATTAGCTACACGAGCTCCACCGGAAAATCCTAAAACAGAAATGCGTGTCGCATTTATTGATAAGCGTTGTTGTGAATCGGAGAATAAGTTGTTTGCTATGTTTTGTGTTTGTTCCCAAGAAGTTCCATTTTTTGAATTGTTTGAGCCGATAAGGATGTAGCCATATTTTTCTGCTAAATTTTTATACATCGATAAAGGTAGTTTTCCTGTTCCGTGTGCATCAAATATGTAAATAGCAGGATAGGTTCTTTCAGTCGAGTAAGTTGTTGGTAGATAAAGCGCATAAGATTGTTGGTCGTTAGCTAGAACGTTTACGTTTTCAATCACTTGTCCTTTTGCAAAATTTTCTTTTGCGGGAATGCTGTCTTTTGTTTCTGTTTTTATTGATTCTTTTCCTGCATCTGAAGAGCAGGAAGAAAATAGTAAACTGAAAATTATAAAAATATAAATTGATTTTTTCATCTTGTTAATGTATATCTAATAGGTAAATCAAATCGTACACTTACTGGTAATCCATCATTAAATGCAGGAACCCATGGCGGCATTTTTTTTATTACTTCAAGTGCTTCTGTGTCTAACTCAAGTGATAATCCTTTGGTGATTTTAACGTTTTGAATACTCCCATCGATATTTACTACAAAGGATGTATGAATTATACCTTGCTGACTTGGTGTTTTAGAGGCTTCAGGGGATTTGAAGTTCGCTTGTATGAAACTCATTAAGCCTTCTTCTCCACCTAACGATTCGGCTGTTACCTGTACAGCTGATTCATTTATAAATCGAACTGCTTTTTGATCTTTTTCAAAGAGAGAATAATCAGCACTTTCAATTGTAGAACTAATCATTAATTGTCCTTCCATATAAACAGACGAATGGTAAATTTTGCCATTGCTGAAATAGAGGGTAGAACTTCCATCCAATCTCCCCATTAAATAATTCGTTTCTGAATATCTTTCTCCATTTTCATAATAGAATATGGAGAGGCCATCTTCGAAACCATCTTTGTATTTTATTTTAGATACTTTTTTTCCTTTTGCAGAATATTTTGTCAATGTGCCTGTGCCGTTTTCCAGATTGCCAAAGTCTTGAGTTTGTTCTAGGGAATCATTCATGGCAATTACATTGTATGGAGTGCCATTTTTGTACTCTATGTTTGAAAGGATTACTCCATTTTCGTGGTAGGAAATATTGTTTCCTTCTATATAGTCGTTAGTGAATTTTTTTTCATTTTTTATTCTACCATTCTCATAGTACAATTTGTATGGGCCGGATAGAACATCGTCCTGGTATGTTTTTATACATTGCGTATTTCCATTTTGGAAAAATGATTGCCATGTGCTATCTTTTTTATCATCTTTAAAACAGATAAGACATAATCTTTTTTGATTTAAATAATATTTCCAGATCCCATTTTTTTTATCTTCCGTATAATTTCCTTGAAAAAAAATGTGGCCATCCACACTTTGACTTTTCCAAAGTCCGTTCTTTTCTCCTTTTAAATATTCGCAGCTAACAATCTTCACTCCTCTATACCATTTTTCACTATGTCCATTTTTTACATCACTATTTTTGTTTAATACTTCATATCTAACTAATATAGTAGAACTTTTTTTGCTTCCTGGGAAGCCTTCTTTTGGAGGCTGTGCTGAAACAGGAAGGTAAGACATTAATAAAAATAATAAGAGACCAAGTATTTTATAATTTTTATGTTCACCGATTTTCCAACCTGTGTGTTTCTCAATGAACATCAATAATTTTACTTTAAAAGATAATTTTTTTTGAGTAGGATCGAAGGTGAACTTCCAATTCATTTTGTTGATACGCTCTTGCATTACTTTTGGATGAGTTCCGTCAAAAAGTGCGACAGAATCCGTTTGAGAGTAGTCAAATTTGTCGACATTCGGAATATTTTTTTTCATCCATTCATCATCGTGCCAAAGCTTGTTGAATGTTTGTTGTTTTGCTTGTTGTGCTTCAGGAGGCTTCACCCAGCCATAATGGTAAACAAAGGCGTCAATGAGTTTTACATTTAATTTCTCATTGTTTTTTCGAAAACCTTGAGCATCTAAATAAGAAGAAATGGTTTTGTCGTTTTTGATTACACGAATTTCTCTTCGGTACCATCTCCTGGAATCACCAACATAATCATAAGAACCATAAAAGTGAGAGTAGTTGAACAATAGCCCTTCAACGTTCTTGTCGTCTTTAAATTTTTCCATCGCTTGTTTGATGGCCGGTAAATATTTTTCATGAATTACTTCATCGCCTTGAATATAAAAAGCCCAATCACTATCTTTAGAAACAGCAGCAAATGCTTTATCCGTTTCATTGGCTAAAACTTTTCCCCCTTTGCGAAGCGTTTCATCCCAAACGGTTTCAATGATTTTTATTTTTGGAGAGTTGATGGACTTGATAAGTTCAAGTGTGTCGTCTTCTGATTTACCAACAGCCACAATTACTTCATCACAAATGGTGAGAATAGATGTTATTGCCTCAACGATAGGATAATCGTACTTAATAACATTTCTTGCAATTGTGAATCCGCTGATTTTCATATTTGCTCCCTTTCCTTTTTCAAGGAGAGGGCTGGGGTGAGGTTTAAATTCCGGTAAAATTACTCGGGGATATTTTTTTTAATTCAGCTTTTATAGTGTCACTTACATTCAGTGTGTCAATGAAAACAGAAATGCTATCTTTTGTAATGTGAGTATTTGTGCGTGTCAATTCTTTTAATGCTTCGTAAGGTTTTGGATAGCCTTCTCTGCGTAAAATTGTTTGAATTGCTTCGGCAACTACTGCCCAATTATTGTCTAAATCTTTTTCAAAAGCTTCTTTGTTTAGAATTAACTTATCCAATCCTTTTATCAAAGATTTGTAAGCAATTAAACTGTGAGCTAAAGGAACACCCACATTACGCAATACTGTTGAATCGGTTAAGTCGCGTTGCAAACGAGAGATTGGTAATTTTGCAGAAAGATGTTCGAAAATCGCATTTGCAATTCCTAAATTTCCTTCTGAGTTTTCAAAATCGATCGGATTTACTTTGTGCGGCATTGCTGATGAACCAATTTCTCCTTCTTTTATTTTTTGCTTAAAATAATCCATGGAAATGTAAGTCCAGATATCACGATCCAAATCAATTAAGATATTGTTTATGCGTTTTAAAGCATCGCAATACGCAGCAAAATTGTCGTAGTGTTCAATTTGTGTTGTAGGATGTGAACGTGATAAGCCTAAATTTTTATTTACGAAGTTGTTGGCGAATGTCAACCAATCAATTTGAGGATAAGCCACGTGGTGTGCATTTAAATTTCCCGTTGCGCCACCAAATTTCGCTCCGTAAGGAACACTCTTCAACATGGCAATCTGGTTTTGCAAACGAACAACAAATACCATAATCTCTTTTCCTAAACGAGTTGGAGAAGCTGGTTGTCCGTGTGTACGTGCCAACATCGAAATGTTTTTCCATTCTTCTGCATACGCAGAAAGTTTGTTTACTACTTCATCCAAAATTGGCAACAAACATTCGTTCATTGCATCTTTAATGGAATATGGAATAGCAGTGTTGTTTATATCTTGAGAAGTTAATCCGAAATGGATAAATTCTTTTTGTTCGTTAATTTTCAAGCCATCAAATTTCTCTTTGATAAAATATTCAACAGCTTTTACATCGTGATTGGTGATTTTTTCGATGTCTTTTATTTTTTGAGCATCTGCTTCTGTTAAATCGGAATAAATTTTACGGAGCGCAGGATATAATCCTTTATCAAAACCTTTTAATTGTGGTAAAGGCAATTCGCATAAAGCAATAAAATATTCGATTTCAACCAGCACACGGTATTTGATAAGTGCCGCTTCTGAAAAGTAATCGGCAAGCTTTTCGGTCGTGCTGCGGTAGCGACCGTCAACGGGAGATATAGCAGTAAGTTTATTTAATTCGCTCATTGAGTGTTCTGTATTACGAGTTTAATCCTTCCTCCCCCTGCCCCCTCCAGAGGGGGACAAGCTTCGAAAAGAGCAACGAATATAAGAAAAATTCAGCTATAAATCAGTTGATAGAGTTGATATTGCCAAGAATATTAGCTTTTTTTTAAGATGGCAGTCTAATGAACTAGGTTTGTATTAAAATTGGAATTTTCTATATCCAAATTCCTAATAAATAATAAAATATATGACAAAAAAAGCAGTAGATATTGAAGTTTCTAATGAGTCGATAATGAATCAAATTTATTATATCAGAGGACAAAAGGGTATGATAGATAATGATTTAGCGGTGCTTTATGGTGTTGAAACAAAGCGAGTAAAGGAGCGAGTAAAGCGAAATGTTTAACGTTTTCCTGAGCGATATATGTTTGAACTTACCACTGAGGAAGCTAAAAGTTCAAGGTCGCAAATTGCGACCTCAAGATTGTAGTTTATTTTGTTTCCGACAATTCTATTATTCTATCAAATTCATGTGGCTTAATAGCGGCAACAGACAAGCGGCTTAAACGAACCAATTCAATGCCTTCCAGTTTTTTGTCTGCTTTTATTTCTGCTAAAGTAACTGGGCGTTTTAAAGTTTTGAACGGAGCAATTTCTACAACGCTCCAGGCTGTATCATCTGTGGTTGGATCTTGGTAAGCTTCTTTTACCACTTTTGCAATTCCTACAATATTTAATCCTTCGTTACTATGATAAAAGAAAACCAGATCTCCTTTTTTCATTGCCCGCATGTTGTTGCGAGCAGCGTAATTTCTTACGCCATCCCAGACTGCTTTTTTATCTTTTAGAAATTGTTCCCAACTGTATTTGAAGGGTTCTGATTTTACAAGCCAATGTTTCATAGTACGGATAACGAATTTTGCGAATCTGTTGTTAAAGTAGGATACGAATTTAGGAATAAGTGTTTTACGAATTGTGAATTAATTAAATGGCATTGTGCTAATCCATTTTTCTTTCCCTTGATTCGTAATATTCGAAAAGATTCGTTATCTGTATTAGTGCATAATTTTAAAAATCAATTCCTTCAACAATTCTCCTTCTGTTGCGGAGCCTCTGTCGACACCTTTCGATTTTAAATCGTATTCACGCAAGAAACCGAAAATAGATTTTAATTTCCCTACCGAATAATTTCTTGCCCCCACTTCATAGTCTTTTACGAAAAAAGGATTCACGCCCATTGCTGAGGCAGCTGTTTTTTTATCTGCTAAAAATTGATAAATAAGTATTTTGCAAAAATATCCGTAAAGCGAAGCAACAGTCATTACCATTGGGTTGTCTTTAGGATTCGAGTTAAAATAGTTGATGATGCGGTTTGCTTTTAATACTTCTTTTTTGCCGATAGCTGAGTGCAATTCAAACACATTGTAATCCTTACTGATACCAATGTTTGTTTGAATGTGTTCGGTTGTGATCTCGGATTTTGCTGGTAAATTGATAATTAACTTATCCAATTCGTTGGTCACTTTACTCAAACTTGTTCCAAGATACTCGCTCAACAATCCTGCTGCACGTTGGTTGATTGTGTAATCTTTTGTTTTTAAATAATTGTTTATCCAATCGGCTACTTGATTGTCATACAATTTTTTTGATTCGAACATCGCTGCATTTTTCTGAATCAATTTTGCAAGGGCTGTTCTTTTATCAATTGTTTTGTATTTGTAACAAAACACTAAAATGGTTGATGGTAAAGGGTTTTCGAGATAAGCTTCAAAAGGGGTTTTTGCTTTGTCTTTTTCCTTCCCGCCTGTCGGACGAGCAGGCTTGTCTTCTTTTTCTTTCTTAACTAAATCTTTTATGTCTTGAGCTTCTTTGATAATTACGACTTGGTGTTCGCTCATCATCGGGAAGCGTTTTGCAGCACCAATAATTTCGGCAGCATTTACATCTCTTCCATAAAGAACCGTTTGGTTGAATTCTTTTTCGGATTCATCCAGCACATTGTTTTCGATATAATCAGATATCATATCAATAAAATATGGTTCTTCCCCCATTAAAAAATAAATGGGACGATACTTCTTCTTTTTTAGTTCTGATATTATTTCGTTGTACTCCATACTACGAATTTACGCCCTTCGACTCCGCTCAGGGTGACGTGGTGAACGTTACGGGTGATTACTAATTTGTGTCTGTCATGCTTAAGGCTACTCAAAACGTAAATGTTTTACTGTTAAACCATTATTGATAAGCTCATTCAGAGAATCGATACCAATTTTTAGATGCTCGTCCACATAATTTTGTGTGATGAGTTTATCGCTTTCGGTTGTTTTTACTCCTTCCGAAATCATCGGCTGGTCACTAACTAAAAGCAATGCTCCTGTTGGAATTTCGTTGTAAAATCCTGTAGAAAAAATAGTAGCAGTTTCCATATCAATTCCCATTACACGAATGGAGCGTAAGTATTCTTTAAATTCTTCATCGTGTTCCCATACTCTGCGGTTGGTTGTGTAAACCGTACCTGTCCAATAATCTTTACCGTGATTACGAATAGTTGTTGAAATTGCTTTTTGTAAACTAAAGGCTGGTAATGCTGGAACTTCAGGAGGAAAATAATCATTAGAAGTTCCTTCACCACGAATTGCTGCAATGGGTAAAATCAAATCTCCCAATTCATTTTTCTTTTTTAGTCCGCCACACTTTCCTAGGAATAAAACAGCTTCAGGCTGGATTGCACTTAGTAAATCCATTATGGTTGCAGCATTCGCACTGCCCATGCTGAAATTGATTATGGTAATTCCATTTGCTGTAGCATTCGGCATTGGCATATCCAATCCATTTACTTCTACATTATTCCATTCAGCAAATTTCCTGACATATTTATTAAAATTGGTTAGCAAAATATATTTTCCAAAATCTTTTAATGGAGTTCCGGTATAACGGGGTAACCAATTTTTTACAATATCTTCTTTGTTTTTCATGTATACGGATAACGAATTATTGCAAATTTTACGAATCGCAAGATTTTGAGCGAAATTACAAATTAAGGCTTGTCCATAAGCTTTTTGTTAAGAAATTTTAATAAATATAATAATCAGAATTTCATTAAAATTTTCTTACTTCGTAAAGCAATGCAAGAGCTCAATTTGCCATCCTATCAGTTTAAATTCAAGGAAGTAGATAAAAAAATTCAAATTTTTGATGCTTTCAGGAAAAAGTATGTGGTATTGACGCCTGAAGAATGGGTGCGTCAGAATTTTTTGCAATATCTGGTGACAGAAAAAAAATATTCCGCATCCTTGATTGCTGTAGAGGCAGGTTTAAAATACAATGAACTTCAAAAGCGGGCGGATATTTTAATCTATAACAAACAAGGGAATCCTTATTTATTGGTGGAATGTAAGGCTCCTGAAGTAAAAATATCGCAGGATACGTTTGATCAGGTGGCTCGTTATAATATGATTTTTAAAGTCTCGTATTTAGTTGTTACCAATGGCTTAGATCATTTTTGTTGTAAGATGGATTATTCGAACAACAGTTATCAGTTTTTGGAAGAAATCCCTGCTTTTTAATGAGTATTTGTTTTTTTCAAAATCTTTCCTATATTGCAGTATATTAACAATTTAAACGTTCCCTAAATGCTACAAATTAAAAAAATCTCTTTAGCGATTATTGTAGGTGTGATAAGCACTACAAGTATAATTGCACAAACAAAAGCAGGTGTTTCTTCGGCACTGCCTCAATTCAGAATGGCAAGTAATGTAATGCCTGGTGATTATCTTGAAAATACTATTATAATAAAGGTGAAACCAGAATACCGTTCTATTTGTTCTGCCACAAAAATTGAGAATGTTATTTTTAATAACTTGTTTACCGAATTAGGTGGAACAGATTTAAAGAAAGTATTCCCTTTTGTAAAGGCTCCGCAAAGAGAAGTGAATGAAAGAGGAGAGCGTTATGCTGATTTGACTTTGATTTATCAGTTTTCCTATTCATCAGCAGTCGGGTTAGAAAAAGCAATCAATAAAATTGGTGCAGCAGGTATTTTTCAATATGTTGAACCTTATTATATTCCTAAAGTATCTTATACACCTAACGATCCTTTGTTTTCTACACAATGGGGAATGACAAATGTTCAAGTAGAAGCGGGTTGGGGAGTAAATACAACAACTGCTCGTGGTGACACAAACGTTGTTATTGGAATAACTGATACAGGAACAGAACTTACTCACGATGATTTAAAAACGCAACTTAAATTCAATCAATCAGATCTTCCTGGTGGTGGTGATGGTGATAGCGATGGTTATGTAGATAATTACCGCGGATGGGATTTGGGAGACAATGATAATAATCCAACATGGACTGGTGATGCACATGGTGTGCATGTTTCAGGAATTGCTTGTGCAAAAGTTGACAACTCTATTGGTGTTGCTGGTGTTGCTTTTAAATGTAAATACCTTCCAGTAAAAATTGCAAACACTGCAGGAGTATTAACAATGAGCTATCAAGGAATTGTTTATGCTGCTGATCACGGATGTGATATTATCAACTGTTCTTGGGGAGGAGCAGGTGGAGGAACATTCGGTCAGGATGCGATAACGTATGCTACTATTAATAAAGATGCATTGGTAATTGCAGCTGCTGGTAACGGTGGAGTAGATGAAATAACTTATCCCGCAGGATATACATATGTTATTAGTGTTGTAAATACAAAAACGGATGACAGAAGAAATACAGGTTCAAGTTTTAACTATACGGCTGACGTATGTGCTCCAGGAACTGGAATCAACGCAACTTATCCAACAAATGCATATTCTTCTTTAACAGGAACATCTATGGCATCACCATTTGCGGCCGGTGTTGCAGCCATTATCAAATCGTACTTCCCGACATACACTGCTTTGCAGGTTGGTGAAAGATTGAAAGTGACATGCGACAATATTTATCCATTGCACAGCCCGATCTACGCAAATAAATTAGGAAACGGTCGTGTTAACTTATTCAAAGCATTAACCAATACAAACACACCTTCGGTTGTAATGACCAGCCGTACTATTGTTGATAATAACGACAATACATTTGTGGCAAACGATACGATGAGGATTAGAGGAAATTATACAAATTATTTAGCGCCAACAGTAAATTTGACGGCAACGCTTTCTTCTACATCACCCTTTGTGACTGTATTAGATGGAGCAACAACCTTGGGTGTAGTTGCTACACTGGGTGTTGCAAACAACAATGCGGATCCATATACGGTTCGTATTTTGCCGACTGCTCCATTAAATTCAAGCATTTTATTTAAAATTACTTACTCAGATCCTGCTACTTCTTATACTGCAGTGGAACATTTTTATGTGACTGTAAATGTGGATTATGTGAACATCACAATCAATGATGTATTTACTTCAATCGGAAGTAATGGGCGAATTGGATATAGTCAAAACGGACAAACAGGTGGATTAGGATTTAATTATTTAGGAACAGCATTATTATATGAAGCGGGCTTGATGATTGGAAGAGATTCAGGACGCGTTTCTGATTGTGTTCGCTCATGGTCAGTTCCTTCTGCTGATTTTGGTTCATTGGTTTCTGCTCGTCCCATTATTCCATCTGTTTATTCAGAATTTGATGTGGATGGAACTTTTAGAGACAATTTGGCAACATTGCCATTGCCTATAACTGTTCATCACAAAGCATTTGCTTGGAGTACTGCAGGAAACAGAAAATATGTAATTGTACAATATACTATTTCCAATACCGGTGCTTCTAGTTTATCCAGTATGTATGCCGGCATTTTTGCAGATTGGGACATTGATGCAACAACATTTGGTGAAAACCGAGCGGCATTTGATGCAGCAACTAAAATGGGCTATGTGTGGTATACCGGTGCGGCAGGCAAATATGCTGGAATTAAGTTGCTTACAACTTCAGCTCCTGTTGTTCATTATGCAGTGGATAACGTAGCAGGCGGTTCAGGTGGACAAGATTTAACGGATGGTTATAGCGGAAATGAAAAATACATCACCATGACAACTAATCGTGCTACTGCCGGAGTTGCAGGTCTTGGTGCCGATGTTTGCGATGTGGTTAGTACTGGTCCTTACACAATTGCATCTGGCGATTCAATTAAAGTTGCTTTTGCTTTATTGGCAGGAGATAATTTAGCTGATTTGATAGTAAGTGCTGGAAATGCACAAGTAATGTACGATGGATTAGGAGTAACAACAGATGTAAGTTCAATTGCTTTGGATGGAAATAATGCATTGACAATCTTCCCGAATCCTACTAGTGGAGAGTCTTTTGTGGATTTAACACTTACAGAATCAAGTAAAATTGATTTACGCGTATTCAATGTTTTGGGTGAAGAGATGGGCGTTATTGCTTCTGAGCAAATGGCAGCAGGGAAACATCGTTTTGTTTATGAAACATCTGCTTTAAGCAGTGGATTGTATTATTATCAGTTAACAGTTGGCAACAAAAAGTATGTACAAAAATTGATGGTGACTAAGTAATTTACCAAGCAATATTTTATTTACCTTTGTGGCTCAAATTTTAAAAAGAACTATGGATTTAAGTGGAATTATTTCAATTGCGGGAATGAGCGGACTTTTTAAAGTAATCGCTCAAACAAAAAACGGATTAATTGTAGAATCATTAATCGACAAAAAAAGAGTACAAGCTTTTTCTACGCACAAAATTAGTGCTTTGGAAGATGTGAGTATTTATTCAACCGGTGACGATGTGCCTTTGAAAGATGTCTTTCAAAAAATTTACGACAAAGAAAAAGGTGGAGCATGTGTTGATCATAAGTCGGCTGACGCAGAATTGAAAAAATATTTCAAGGCTGCCTTTGCAGAATACGATGAAGAAAGAGTATATGTTTCCGATATCAGAAAAGTGTTGAATTGGTACAATTCTCTTCAAAAGGATGGTTTGTTGGAGAAGAAAGAAGAATCAGATAAATCAAAAATCAAAACTTTAGCTGATGCAAAAGGTGCAGTTAAAACGGTAAAAGACACAGGTCCTAAATCAGTGAAAACAGCCAGTTCAAAAGTTAAAGTACAAGGCGTTAGAAAATCCGGAGTTGCATAAGCACCGGATTTTCTTTTAAATTATTTTCTAATTTTAAATTGCTTTTATTTTCTATCTCCATTTATAAATAAAAGTATTTAAATCAATTTTTTTCAAATGAAGACTAAACAGGTTGCTATCCCAACAAAACCTATTCGGAACTTCCTACCTCAAGATTTAACAATCGATTCATGGAAAAGAGTCGAGCCGTTTTTTGTTAATTTGAAAGAACGAAAAATTTCTTCAGCAAAAGAATTGGAACAATGGCTGTTGAATCGAAGCGAGTTGGATGCCGTACTGAGCGAAGATCTTGCTTGGCGTTATATTAAAATGACTTGCGATACTACAAATCAGGAATTAACCGACTCGTATAATTTTTTCGTTTCTGAAATTGATCCACACATTGCTCCATATAGTAATGAGCTGAATATTAAATTGGTAGAATCTCCTTTTTTAAAAGAACTTGATAAAGAAAAATACCGCATTTATATTCGTGGAATAAAAAAAGCATTGGAATTGTATCGTGAAGAAAATATTCCGCTTCACACAAAAATAGGAATTGAATCACAAAAGTATGCCGCCATTACTGCGGCTATGACTATTGAGTGGGAAGGCAAAGAAATTACCCTGCAAATGGCTTCAAGCTTAATGAAAGATGTGGATAGGAAAGTTCGTGAAGAGGTGTATCAAAAAATTCAACAAAGAAGAACGGTTGATGTTGGCGCGTTGAATGATTTGTTTACAGAGTTGATTCAGCTGCGTAATCAAGTAGCAGTAAATGCAGGATTTAAAAATTACCGCGATTATAAATTTGATGAACTGGGAAGATTCGATTATTCTGTACAAGATTGTTTTAATTTTCACGAATCGATTGCAAAAGAAATTCTTCCTTTAGCAGAAGCATCGGATAGAGAAAGAAAAAAAATGATGAATTTGGAGGTGATGAAACCTTGGGATATGGATGTGGATGAAGAAGGGAAGCCAGCATTAAAACCATTTTCAAGTGCGGCAGAATTAACAGATAAGTCCATTGAGTGTTTTGATAAAGTGCGCCCAGATTTTGGCGATTATTTAGAAATTATGAAAACAATGGGATATCTTGATTTAGATTCCCGAATAGGAAAAGCACCTGGTGGATACAATTATCCATTGTATGAAATTGGTGTTCCGTTCATATTTATGAATTCGGTTGGAACGCACCGCGATATAGTAACGATGGTGCATGAAGGCGGCCATGCAATTCATTCGTTTGTTACCAGAGATTTGCCCATCACCGATTTTAAAAGTGCTCCATCTGAAGTTGCCGAATTAGCTTCCATGTCGATGGAGTTAATTTCGATGGAACACTGGGATGTGTTTTTTAAAAATGCAGACGATTTAAAACGTGCGAAAAAAGAACAACTCGATAAATCCTTAAAAACATTGTTGTGGATCGCTGCTGTAGATAAATTTCAACATTGGATCTATGAAAATCCAACTCATACAGTTGAAGAAAGAATGAATAAGTGGAAAATTGTAATTGATCTGTTTACAAGTAAAGAAATTGATTACACCGGATTGGATGACGTGAGGGCAAGAGGCTGGCAAAGTCAGTTGCACATTTATGAAGTTCCTTTTTATTACATTGAATATGGAATGGCACAATTGGGTGCAATTGCAGTTTGGCGCAACTACAAAAAAAATCCTGCAAAAGCATTGGATGAATATGAAGTAGCTTTGAGATTAGGTTATACAAAATCAATCCCTGAAATTTATAAAGCAGCTGGAATCGAATTTAATTTTTCTCAAGCATATGTTAAAGAACTCGCTGATTTTGTTAAAAACGAATTAGATAAACTTTAAGACATGAAACGCCCTCTACCAAATGAGTATCCGTCATTCTATAAGAATTATGTTGACAATGTTAAAACGGATAACATCATTAAAGAACTTCGTGATCAAGTAATCGATATTCAAGCTATTGTTTCTGAAATACCTGAGGATAAAGAAGATTTTGCTTATGCTCCTGGTAAATGGACAATTAAAGAAATTATTGGTCACATCATTGACACGGAAAGAGTATTGGGTTATCGTGCAATGCGTTTTGCTAGAAAAGATAAAACTCCATTGCCTGGCTATGACGAAAATCTATATGTTGCAAACGCCAATTTTTCAAAACAAACCTTGTATAGTTTAGGACACGAATTTGCAATTGTGCGAGAAGCAAATTTGGCTTTGTTTAAAACATGGGACGAAGAAGCATTGAGTCAAATTGGAGTTGCCAATGGTTTAGATGTTTCTGTTCGTGCATTGTTGTTCATGATTGCTGGGCATGCAACACATCACATGGGAGTGATTAAAGAAAAATATCTGAAGGAATAAAATCTATCGCTTCACCAGTTTTTTATTAGCTACTTTGTTTTTTGAACGAACTTCTACAATATAAATTCCTTTCGAAAATTTTTCTGTGTTAATTCTAATGCTTTCTGAAAAAGTAGTTCCTATTATTTTTTCTCCCAAAGCGTTATAGATTGTTAAATAGACATTTTCTTTTTCATCAAATTCAATCATCACATAATTGTTTGCAGGGTTTGGATAAACCTGAAGCTTGCTTAAACTCAACTCATCTATTCCACTTACATATCCAATTAATGGCATGGAAATATAAGAAGTGTTTAAATTGTTAGTGTAAACAGTGTTGCTTGCAATAAGGGGACTTACCAAAGAATCCATACTGCCCCCCGGATACATGTTTCCACCAGTATTCATATTTCTGTTGAAGCGAGGATAGTTAGAAGAGCTTACATCCACTCTTATTTTATGTCCGATTAAAAATGTATTGGCAGTATGCGGCAAATTAAGAACGCAATCATAAATTGTTCCTGGAAACATCACCGAAGTATCAGCAGCGGTTAATCCATCTCTGAATCGCATACGAAATGCACCATCATTGATAAGCATGGAACGTCCATCGGGATAAACATCTGTTAAACGAATATCAAAATCCGTATCCAAGCGGTTGGATGCAACTTTCATATGAACCGTTACACTTCCTTTCAAAACGGCATTTTGTGTAAGCGGTACAGTTGTAAATGTTAAAATATCTGCTCTTGATTCAACTGTATCGCTTTGGTCAAAAGGACCTTGATCTAAGTCTTGTCGAAGTGTTGGTCCACCATAAGTTGGTGAAGGATCATTCGGGTCGTAATTGTAAGTCAACAAATCACTTGCATTTGATGGAAGAGTATTGTCCAATGATTCATCTTGATGAAAATAGAAATTTGTGTTTGTTGTTCCTGAAATTGGCCAAGTGCTACTTGTATTCCATGTATTTTCACCCATTTGATAATATTGCACAAAAGGAGTTGAATTCCACCCGTTAGAAATACTACGCATGTGATAATCAAAAAACATTAATGCTAATGAATCGTTATAACTGCTTGCATTGTTGTAAAATAATTCCCCCTGTGCGGCACTTCCTACATAAGCTGTTCCGTTTCCGCCATGCGCCCATGGTCCCATTAGCAAGCGATGTTGCGCATTTACAGATGCGGGTGAAGAAGTTCGTATTGCATTAAAAAACGGAAGCATCACTTCTATGTTGTGGTCGTACCAACCGCCAATCATAAAACATGGAACTTGAATACTGGATGGATAATAGTTTGCATTTTCAACGAAAGTCCATGTAGGATTAAATACAGGATTTGCTAGTAATAGAGGAGAAATTCCAAATCCAAGACCGTCCAGTTGTTCAACAAACTCAGTTCGTAAAACACCATTTGGATAATACTCGTCATAGTCAAATTGTGGTCCTGCAACAAGCGGACAAATACAAGTTAACGAAGCTGGATTTTCTTTTGCAGTTTGAAATTGTACTTTTCCCAATGCAGATGGACCCCAGGTTCCAATTTTATTGTTGCACCAAGGCTGAGCAGCAATCCAGTCAACTGTGCTTTTCCCGTCTATTCCTCTTGATGGAGGTGAAGCTGTCATAGCTCCGGCAGAACCGTAAAATCCTCTCCAGTCTGTAATCACAATAATGTAGTTGGATGAATCAACGTCCATTCCAATTCCAAGTGGTAATCCAATTAATCTGTAAAATAAACGATTGTATGGTGTTTGAATCAGAATAACCGGTCCGCTCGACATTCCTGCCGGAATATAAATATCAGCAGCTAATTTTTTTCCATCACTCATAGTAATAGAATCGACAATTGGAGTTAGAATTGCCGAGCTATTTTTTGAGGTAAGAATTGCAGCGCTAAAGAAAAAGATAAATTTTATGAAAGTAGTTTTTTGCATGGAAAGAGGGTGTTTCGTTTTTATTTCAGATTTTAGACGAAATGAATTTTCAGAAGTTTAATCAATATAAACAGGCTTTGTCAGCCATTCATGGTACAGGTTGCTTCGTACCTCGCAATGACGTTCTAAAAAGCACTATCACAAAAAACGTATGTCATTGCGAGCAAAGTGACGCAATCTCTGGGAATGCTTAATAAATAAAGTTTATTATATAATATTCACTTCCCGTTCCAATTCAACACCAAATTTTTCCTTCACCGATTCTAAAACCTTAGTAGATAAATCATAAATTTCGTTTCCTTTTGCGTTTCCATAGTTTACCAAGACCAATGCTTGAAGTTTATGAACGCCAGCATCTCCAAGGATTTTACCTTTCCAGCCAGTTTGCTCGATGAGCCATCCGGCTGCTAATTTCATATTTCCGTTTTCTAATTCGTAGCCAACAATGGTAGGATATTTGATTTTTAGGAATTCGTATTTTCCTCTTACTACTTCAGGATTTTTAAAAAAGCTTCCTGCATTTCCAATTTCTGCAGGATTAGGAAGTTTGCTGTTTCTGATATTGCAAACCGCTTTACTGATAGCTCTTATACTTTTGTCAATGATGCCCATTGCTGCTAACTCAGTTTCAATGGCACCATAACTAGTGTTGAATTGGGGTGTTTTAAAAAGTTTGAAAGTGACAGAAGTAATGATGTATTTATTTTTAAGTTCATGTTTGAAAACACTTTCGCGGTAACCAAATTTGCAATCAGCTTTTGAAAATGTTCGAATGGTTTTATCAGCAAGGTTGTATGCTTCTAATTCGTAAAATACATCTTTAATTTCTACTCCGTATGCGCCAATATTTTGCATCGGGCTTGCACCAACGTTGCCTGGGATGAGTGACAAGTTTTCTAGTCCGGCATAATTGTGTTTGATGCAATGCATTACAAACTCATGCCAAACTTCTCCTGCTGCAGATTTTACATAATAAAAATCTGCATCTTGTTTTACAAGCTCAATTCCTTTTAAATTATTTTTTAAAATAAGTCCGTCATAATTTTGAGTAAACAACAAATTGCTCCCTCCTCCTAAAATTAATTTTTTTGTGTTTAAAAATTTAGAGTTAGATAAAATTTCTTGAATATCATTGATGCTAGAAAATTCAGCAAAATATTTAGCTGTAACATCAATGCCAAAAGTGTTGAGTTTTTTTAAGGACTGGTATTCTAAAATTTTCATACTCAAAATTAATAATTTAATACCAAATTCAATAAAATCAACAAGTTTATTCTTGGGACATGATTTATGATAATAAAGTCTTCGACTATACTCACTCTGACAGCTGTCAAGTCGCATTGCCTAATAGAGCGTCACACTGAGCGGAGTCGAAGTGTTTTCCATCATATGTAAAAGGTTTTTGTTCAGTCAAAATTTCTATCTTAGCATAGTGAAAAAAGCCATTGTTTCCGTTATTAATGATTTGAGTACCGACCAGCGTGTTCACAAAGTGTGTACTACCTTGGGAAAGCTTGGCTATGAGGTTACTTTGGTGGGCAGAAAGCAACGTACGAGTTTGTTATTGGCAGATAGAACTTACAATACAAAACGGATGTTTCTACTGTTTGAAAAAGGACCATTTTTTTATGCTGAATTTCAATTTCGACTATTCCTCTATTTACTATTTCACAAAGCAGATGTTTTAGTTGCAAACGACTTAGATACACTTTGGCCTAACTTTAAGATTTCGAAATTAAAATCTGCTCATTTGGTTTATGATAGTCACGAATTGTTTTGTGAAGTTCCTGAGTTGCAAAACAATCTTAGGAAAAAAAATATCTGGAAAGGAATAGAACGTAAGATCTTTCCCAAGCTAAAGCACGTGTTTACTGTGAACGATTCGATTGCAAAAATTTATTCAGAAGAATATAAGGTGGACGTTAAAGTGGTAAGAAATATTCCACTGCTTTCTAATCAAGCTGAAATTGAAAGTAGTTCAAAAGAACAGTTAGGCATTCCAGAAAATAAGAAGATAATTGTTTTGCAAGGAGCAGGAATCAATATTGACAGAGGTGCTGAAGAGGCAGTTGAAGCGATGCAACATGTTGAGAATGCTATCCTGTTAATTATAGGAAGCGGAGATGTGATGGAGGTGCTAAAGAAAATGGTTGCGGATTTGCAACTGGATAATAAAGTGAAATTTGTTGGTAAAGTTCCATTTCAAAAGTTGGTGCAATATACCCGTCACGCAGATTTAGGTTTGACGCTGGATAAAGACACAAATATAAATTATAAGTACAGTCTGCCTAATAAGCTGTTTGATTACATACATGCTGGAGTTCCTGTTTTGTCTTCGGGATTAATAGAGATTAAAAAAATAATTAATGAATACTCAATTGGCGATTGTATCACCTCACATGACCACAAGCATATTGCCGATAAAATAAATGAGATTTTGTTGGATGAAAATAAACTCCAGTTGTGGAAAAAAAACACTAAAATTGCATCCGAAAAATTGAATTGGGAGATTGAAGAGGAGGAATTAATAAAAGTGTACTCTAAATTTTTATAGAAAGTATTTCCCTTTGGAGAAAGAGCTAGGTACGAAGGACCAAGGGGGATTGACTCAGGATTGCCAAATGACCGAGAAACATTTACATATCATCTCTTTTGATGTTCCGTATCCTGCCAATTATGGTGGTGTTATCGATGTATTTTACAAATTAAAAGCATTGCATTCAGAAGGAATAAAAATCCATTTGCATTGTTTTGAATATGGCAGAGCAGAAGCCTTGAGTTTGGAAGGTATTTGTGAGAAGGTATATTACTACAAACGTAAAATGGACAAGAAATTATTGTTTAGTTCTTTACCATTTGTAGTTATTACGCGTTCTTCTGAAAAGTTAATGGAAAATTTACTGCGAGATACTTATCCTATTTTGTTTGAAGGCTTGCATTCTTGTTTTCATTTGAATGATGATAGATTAAAAGGCAGAATTAAGATTGTCCGCACGCACAATATCGAGCACGACTACTACAAAAATCTTCAAAAAGTAGAAAAATCGGTTTTCAAAAAGATCTATTTTAAAACAGAAGGCAAAAAGCTAGAGAGGTTTGAGAAAATCTTGAAGAAGGCAGATTATATTGCGGCTATTTCTCCTGCAGATGCAAAAGAGCTTTCCACTCGTTATAAGAACGTACACCACATTACAGCATTTCATCCGAATGGAGAAGTGAAAATAAAAGAAGGAGTGGGGAAGTTTTGCTTGTATCATGGAAATTTAGAAGTAGGTGAAAACAATGAAGCGGCCTTGTATCTGGTGAACCAGGTGTTTTTAAAAATAAAACCGCCCTTGATTATAGCAGGGCGAAAACCTTCCAAAGCATTAATCGATGCCGTCTCTAATTATTCGCATATTAGCATAAAAGCAAATATCAACACTCAAGATATTGATGAATTGATTAAAACGGCCCAAATAAATGTGTTGCCAACTTTTCAGGCAACAGGAATAAAATTGAAATTATTGGCGGCATTGTTTACAGGCAGACATTGTGTTGTAAATTCTCCAATGGTTGCCAATACTGGTTTGGAAAAACTTTGTTCTATTCAAGATTCTCCAGAGGCTATGACAACAGAAATTACACGTTTGTTTGAAAGCCCTTTTGATATGCAAGAGAAGCAAAGAAGAGAAGCGGTGTTGATTGACAATTTCTCGAACGATATAAATGTGAAGAAGCTGATAGCATTGATATAGGTGCTGATAGCTTGAAACTCTAATTCACTTTCGAATCAATTATTTTACCGCTTTCGCATTTAATAGTTCTGGAAGGAAATTTATCAAACATCATAATGTCGTGGGTTGCAATTAGAACAGCTCTTCC
>CAYWAV010000014.1:41151-42754 GCA_964456225.1 uncultured Chitinophaga sp.
AAGTTGTCGTTTACGCTTCTATCAGTTAACAATTGAAAATCTTGGAAAACAATGCCCAATTTTCTTCTTAAATATGGAATTTCTTTACGTTTAATAGTCGACAAATCAAATCCTGCAACTGTTCCGCTTCCTTCAGTAAGATCTAGGTCGGCATACAAAGTTTTGAGTAAACTGCTTTTTCCGCTTCCTGTTTTTCCAATCAGGTAAACAAATTCACCCTTGTCAATGCTGATGTTTACATTGGCAAGCACCAGGTTGTACTTCTGGAAAACAGAAACATTATTTAAGCTTATAATTGTGTCGAGTGCCATTTTTTGACTGTTAACTCTTTTATTTGATTCTCTAAAATTACTCATAAGCAGATTGGGCAATGTTTATTAGTTCGCAATACTTTCAACATTTGTGCGTTAATAACTTCCAATCACCTTAAAACTTCATGGGACTATCCTTACTAATTTTACAATCATTATCTATTTACCTATTCGATGAAGAATTTAAAAGGGTTTGCGCTTTTAGTTGGATTATTATTTTCTGTTTCTGTTTTTTCACAGAAAACGGTTCATGCTATTCATGAAGATACGGAATTTAAAAACGGGATTGAACTTTTTCAAAAAGAGAAGTATGGGGCTGCCCAAAAAAGTTTTGTAAAAGTATTGGAATCTCATAAAGATCCTCATTCACTTATTCGTATTGATGCGGAATATTACAATGCCATTTGTGCCATCGAATTGTTTAATAAAGATGGCGAGTTGTATCTCAAACAATTTATCGAAGATCATCCAGAAAGTCCGAAAGCCAAAACCGCTTATTTTTATTTGGGGAAATATAATTTTCGCAAGAAAAAATACAGAGATGCTATTCAATGGTTTGAAAAAGTAGATATCTACGACTTAACGACAGAAGAGCTTGCAGAGTTTTATTTCAAGCGCGGTTACAGTTTTTTTGAAACAAAGAAACTTACAGAGGCAAAAAAAGATTTCTATGAAATAAAAGATGTGGATAATAAATATGCTGCAGCGGCAAAATATTATTATGCACATATTTTGTATGGTGAAAAAAATTACGAAACAGCTTTGGGTGATTTCGAAAAATTACAAACCAACGAAACATTCGGTTCCATAGTTCCTTATTACATCGCTCAGATTTATTTTCTGCAAGGGAAATACGAAACAGTGATTACTTATGCTCCAGCTTTGTTAGATTCTGCGGTTACAAAACGTGCTCCGGAGATTGCAAAGATTTTAGGAGAATCGTATTACCGAACCAATAAATACAAGCAAGCAATTCCTTATTTGAAGCGTTACGAAAAAGCAACAGGTTCGCTTACGCGTAAAGATAATTATCAATTGGGTTATTCGCATCATCAGATGAAAGAGTATGAAGATGCGATTAACTATTTTATTAAACTTGGAAACATAGAGGATTCGTTGGCACAAAGTGCTTATTATCATATTGCAGATTGTTATATTAAAACAAATAACAAGCAGAATGCATTGAATGCATTTGGATTGGCTTCAAAATTGGACTTTGATAAAGGTGTGCAGGAAGATGCCTTGTTTAATTATGCAAAGTTGTCGTATGAGATGGCATTTAATCCATACAA
>CAYWAV010000014.1:42854-57953 GCA_964456225.1 uncultured Chitinophaga sp.
AAAAATATCCGTGCAAACGCTATTTACTGGAAAGCAGAGTCGTTCTACAGATTGAATAAATACCCTGACGCAATTGAAAACTACGTTGATTATTTATCGGAGCCGGGTGCGATTGGGAAATCGGAATTGAGTGATGCCAATTATAACATTGGATATTCTTATTACAAATTGAAAGACTATGTGAACAGTAATTTATGGTTCAGGAAATTTGTAACGTTTAAGCCTATGGCGAATGCTCTGAAAATAAATGATGCATATAATCGTATTGGTGATGGATATTTTATGCAGCGTGATTTTGTAAATGCAGTAGATTATTATGATCAGTCGTTCAAAATGAAAACGAAGGATGCGGATTATGCATTGTTTCAAAAGGCATTAGCGAATGGAGTTCAGAAAAAGCATGCAGCAAAAATTGCAGACATGAATTTGTTTATTTCTACTTATACTAAATCACCATACATTCAAAAAGCGAAGTTCGAATTGGCGTTAACATATGATAAGGAAAATCAACAAGACATGGCCCTGAATAAGTTTATCGCTTTTGTGGAAGAATATCCAAATAGCGCTTATATGAACGTGGGTTTAAGTAAAATAGGATTGATTTATTATGCAAGAAAGCAAGATGATAAAGCCTTGTCGTATTTTGATAAATTAATTAAGCGTGATAGGAAATCGTCAGAAGCAAATGAGGCGATAAACAAAGTGAAAGAAATTTACACTTCCAAAAGCGATCCAGATGGATTGGAGAAATATTTAGCGTCAGTTGGTGCAACTATGCCACAAGGAGAATTGGATTCCTTAACATATAATAATGGTAGGAATCGTTATATGGAGCAGGATTGTAAAGGTGTTGTGAGTGATTTTGAAAAATACATTTCAAAATTTCCTGATGGAATATTTATTTCACAAGCGAATTTTTATAAAGCAGAATGTGATTATAAATTGGGAAATACAGAGGCAGCTCTGAAAGGGTATTCATTTGTAATTGGTAAGCTGAAAACAGAATTTACGGAGCAGTCTTTATACAAAGCATCAGACATTGCTTATAAAAAGAAAGATTATACCAAAGCGATTGTTTATTTTAAGCAATTGGATTCCATAGCAGAGAATACCAAAACAAAGAATTATGCAATTATTGGATTGATGCGGAGTAGTTATGAAGCACTGCAATCACAAGATGTAATTGTTTATGCAAATCGTGTTTTAAAAATTGAGAATGTGAGCCAAGATTTAGCCAATGAGGCACATTTTTATGTTGCACAGATTGCTTTGGGTATCTCCGATTATGATTTTGCCCAATCCGAATTTCAAGCTGTTGCTAATTCATCTAAAGCGGAGATGGGCGCTGAGTCACAATATTATGTTGCGTACATTTTTCATGTTAAAAAGGATTATAAGCAATCAAAAAAAGTCGTATTTGATTTGATAAATGGTGACGGAGATTATCCTTATTGGGTTACCAAAGGAATGATTTTGTTGGCAGACAACTATGTTGCCATGAACGATAATTTTCAGGCAAAAGGATATTTGAAAATTGTAATTGATGAATCGGATACACCTGAGTTGATTAAAATTGCTCAGGAGAAATTGGATAAAATTACGGCAGCTGAAGAAGCTGCAAAACAAATGAAAACAGTGGTGGAGCCAATAAAAGTAGAATTTGAAGGAAACACACCGAATAATAATAAATTATTTACCGAGCCAACTAAAGAAATTGCACCAGAAGTGAAGGAAGGAGAAACTCATGAATAAGATGACAATTAAATATTTTGTGTTGATTTTGTTTTGTGCGATTGCAACTACAAAGTTAAGTTCGCAAATAATTGATTTAGATCCAATGCAAGTGATAAGTATTGGAGAATATAAGCCAGTTATTGTAGATGCAAATAAAATTATTGACAAACCGGTAATTGTAGATTCTACAAAAAAATTAAAAGTAAACGGTTTTAATATTAATAATTCGAGAAAGGTAGCAACAGGTTACGATGTGGAACCAATTGAAGCTGCAGAAATGGTGGGAGAACCTTTGACTAAATTATACAACGGTTTGGTGAAGGTTGGGTTTGGAAATTACAAAACACCTTATACGGAGGTTTGGTACAATCATTTACGTTCAAAAGATTATGCGTATGGATTGCGTTTAAAACATTTATCGTCACAAAGTAAATTGGAAGATTATGGTTTTGGCGGATTTAGCGATAATGAAGTTAGTTTATATGGTAAAAAGTTTTTGAAAGAACATACATTATCAGGAAATTTTGATTACGCTAGAAATGTTGTGCATTTTTATGGGTATAACGACACGCTTTTCGATTTAGTGGATAAAGATGAGGCAACCATTCAGCGTTTCAATTATTTTGGCGCCACAGCTGAATTAAAGAGTCATTACGCAAAAGCAGAACGATACAATCACGATGTTAGGTTGAATTTTTATAATTTGCAGGATACTTATAAAACTTCAGAAAGTAATTTTAAGGCGAAAGGTTATTTGCAAACAGCTGTATTAAAAGAAACATTGAAAATAAATGCGGCAGTAGATTATTACAATTATAAAACTACAATGGATACAATTAATAATACGATTGTTACCATCAATCCGAATTTCATTGCAACGGGAGAAAAATACAGAGCGAGCATTGGGGTAACAGCAGTAATGGATGTTTTTGTAAAATCTAAATTTTATTTTTATCCAAACATAGATTTGAGTTATAACATCGTGGACAATATTATTATTCCATATGCAGGAGCTACGGGAAAATTGCAGAAGAATAGTTATAAAACATTGTCGGATGAAAATCCGTTTGTGCTTTCACATTTAACAATGAATAACTCTAATTACAAATACGAGGTGTTTGGTGGATTAAGAGGAACACTGTCCTCTACTATTGCATACGATTTACGTGCAGCATATTCCAGCATCGATCAAATGGCAATGTATGTGAACGATACAAAGGAGTTAATGGCAAATCGTTTTGATGTTATTTATGATGATGCAGAATTACTGATGTTCAAAGGAGAAGTTTCTTATCAGCAGAGAGAAAAATTGAGAATTATTTTGCGCGGTGAATATTATAATTATAAAATGGCGATAGAAGAAAAAGCTTGGTATAAGCCTCAATTGAAATTTTCACTTACTGGAAATTATAATTTGAGAGATAAGATTGTTGCTAAGGTGGATTTGTATTACATCGATAATCAATTTGCAAAAACATTTGTGAGTGATTCAACTTCATCCACAGGAAAAAAAGTTGTTGCGCAAGAATTAAAAGGGGTTTTTGATGCAAATATTGGTGTGGAATATCGTTACACAAAAAAATTAGGATTCTTTTTAACGTTCAATAACATTACAAATTTTAGATACTATCGTTATAATAATTATCCAACACAACGCATTGGATTTATGGGGGGATTGTCCTACTCATTTTAACGGTATTCTTCAATAAACTATCCTTCAATTATCCAAATTTTCGGAACTTTTTTTGTTAACTAAATGTTAATAAAACAGGGCATTTTTATTCCTCCGAAACACCAATATTTACGCGGTAAAAAGCTATATTTGTTAGCATTAAAAAAAGCATAAAAAAAGGTATTAAATTATGGAAGAAGCAGTGAATGAAAATTTAGCAAAATCGTCAGATTATTCAGCCGATAGTATTCAGGTATTAGAAGGGTTAGAGGCGGTTAGAAAACGCCCAGCCATGTATATTGGTGATATCGGGTTAAAGGGGTTGCACCATTTGGTGTACGAGGTAGTAGATAACTCTATTGATGAGGCTTTGGCGGGACATTGCAAGAATATCTATGTATACATCAATGAAAACAATTCAATAACCGTAAAGGATGATGGGAGAGGTATACCTACAGATTATCACGCAAAAGAGAAGAAATCGGCTTTAGAGGTGGTAATGACCGTATTGCATGCCGGTGGTAAATTTGATAAAGATTCCTATAAAGTTTCGGGTGGTTTGCATGGAGTAGGGGTTTCCTGCGTAAATGCACTTTCTACACTTTTAACAGTAAATGTTCATAGAAACGGTAAAGAATTTATTCAAGAGTACAATATTGGTAAACCATTATATCCTGTAAAAGAGGTTGGTCCTACTGATTATAGAGGAACAATAGTAACTTTCCTTCCCGATACGAGCATTTTTACTCATTCAGTTTATCATTTTGATATTATTTCTGCTCGTTTGCGTGAGTTGGCTTATTTGAATAAAGGAATTCACATCACTTTAACAGATTTACGTGAACAAGATGCAGAAGGAAAAAATCCAACAGAAGATTATTATTCAGAAGGTGGATTAAGAGAGTTTGTAAGTTACTTGGATGCGACTCGTGAGAAATTGATTGAAGATGTGATTTACATGGAAGGTGAAAAAAACGAAATTCCCGTTGAAGTAGCAATGATGTATAATACTTCTTATTCTGAGAATTTACATACTTATGTAAACAATATTAATACACACGAAGGAGGAACACACTTAGCCGGTTTCAGAAGAGGTTTAACTCGTACATTAAAATCGTATGCTGAAAAATCAGGCCTATTGAGCAAAGTGAAAATTGAAATTAATGGTGATGACTTTCGTGAAGGATTAACAGCGGTTATTTCTGTAAAGGTTCAGGAGCCTCAGTTTGAAGGGCAAACAAAAACCAAATTGGGAAATAACGAGGTAATGGGTGCAGTTGATCAGGCTGTGAGTGAAATGCTTCAAAATTATTTGGAAGAGCATCCAAAACAAGCACGTACAATTGTAGACAAAGTTATTTTAGCTGCAACTGCTCGTCACGCTGCACGTAAAGCACGTGAAATGGTGCAACGTAAAAGTGTTTTGACAGGAACAGGTTTACCTGGAAAATTATCGGATTGTTCAGAATCAGATCCATCCATGTGTGAGTTGTATTTAGTGGAGGGTGATTCGGCAGGTGGAACAGCTAAGCAAGGCCGTAACCGCGCATTTCAAGCTATTTTGCCGTTGAGAGGTAAGATTTTGAATGTGGAGAAAGCAATGGAATATAAAATTTATGATAACGAGGAGATCAAGAATATTTTTACTGCATTGGGAGTTTATAGAGGTACGCCTGAAGATGAGCGAGCATTAAATATTGCCAAATTGCGTTACCATAAAGTAGTCATCATGTGTGATGCCGATGTAGATGGTAGTCACATTACTACGTTAATTTTAACGTTCTTTTTCCGTCACATGAAAGAGTTAATTGAGCACGGATACATTTATATTGCAACTCCACCATTGTATTTGGTGAAGAAAGGAAAAGAGCAAAGATATTGTTGGACAGAGGAAGAAAGAAGTGCTCATGTTAAAGAATTAGCAGGTGGTGAAGGAAAAGAAGGTACAGTTGGAATTCAACGATACAAGGGTTTAGGAGAGATGAATGCTGAGCAATTGTGGCAAACAACTATGAATCCAGAATTTAGAACATTGCGTCAAGTGACTATTGACAGTGCAGCAGAAGCAGATAGAATTTTCTCTATGTTGATGGGAGATGAAGTTCCACCACGCAGAGATTTTATTGAAAAGAATGCGAAGTATGCTAAGATTGATGTTTAGTAATTAGTATTAAATTTTTACAAAAAAGGTTGGTCAAATTATTTTGGCCAACCTTTTTTATATAAGTGATTTTTTAAAAATATGATAAAATAAAAGCCGAGATGTTTAGTTCTCGGCTTTTATTTTATAGTGTAATTCTTATTTTATTTTTGTGTTTTACCATTCAATTTTGGAGCATCCTGTGCTTGCTTTGTTCCGGCTTCAGCAGGAGTAAAAGTAGCTTGTGGTTCTTTCTTCAAATAGTAGAAAATTCCTTGCTCTTCAGAAGCGCCAAACAATTTAGGCTGGAAGTATTTCCCATCCCAACCATCCGGTTTTTGAAGTTCATTTTTCTTAGCATCTGGGTTTTGTCTAGCATACTCATCGTTACGATCTGCGTATACAACCCAAGATACTTTTTGCCCTGGTTTTCCTCCAGCAATTTCAAAACGTCTGTTTGTAATTTCTGATTTAATAAATAAATCTGCTTTAGCCCCAATTGCTGTTAAGTTATAGCTAAAGTTGATATTGATGGCATCAAAATAATCAGGTAATTCAACTGTTGCTTCTCCGTTTCCATCTAAAACAACATTTCCTCTGTACATGTTCAATACTTCGTTTGATTCAATGGAAAAGTGCTTTAACATTTTATGTTGAGGATCTAATGGGTGGTCAATTGTAAAAGGTTTGAACCCTGTAGCAGTCATGTCACCATTAGCAAAAACAGCATCACCAGGAGTAACAGCTTGTCCGAATACCCCTATTGGAAATGCCGCAGCAGTACCGGCAGACATACCAACAACTCCAATTGAATTAACGGCACCAACGCCAGTTGCTTGGGCATTCACCCCAACAGCAGCATTGTTAGCCAATGTAGCTAAGAAAACACCAGCAGTAACACCGGCCGTTTGTCCCCAAACAGCAGCCGCGTTTGTAGCAGCAGCAGTATTTGCAGCCTGATCAACAAAAAGCATCTGAGTTGTTGCAGTAGTTAAAGTTCCTTGAAAATTACCAGCTCTTGAGTTACTTACTGTTGAAGCAAACAAAGTAGGTACAATATTTGCTACGTTTGAAGTTTGAAAATTTCCTGCTCTTCCTAAACCAGTATGAAAAGAACCTAATGCAATTGCAGCTGAAGCAGCATTATTAATTTGAATTTCAGATGCACGTCCTGTTCCGTTAGTGATTGCCCAATGTGCATTTGAAGCATTCGCAGCATTTGTAATTTGGAAAGTCCCAGCACTTCCTAATCCTCCTGTTTGTCCAATAACCGCATCAGAAACAGCAGTTGCAGGAGCTGAAACAAATCCGAAAACACCAACACCTGTAGCATTGTTTGTCCCTACAACACCTGTTCCTCCTGCATTGTTGTCGCCCCAAACCCCTATTCCTGTTGAAACAGACGCACCTAACACACCCTGTCCTGTGGCAGTGTTTTCTCCATAGATTCCAGCAGCTGTTCCTGCACTGTATCCGTTAATTGGATAGGTTAGAGTTGCAGTAGTATTAATTGCTCCGGCATATCCAAATCCATAAGCAGAAAATACATCAGTTGTTGGGCTTACTGAAGCAGTATTGTTTACAATTATGTTTCCTGTTGCTGCTGAGCCTAAAACTCGCATACGTTCAAACCCAGCAGTTGTACCTCTTGTTTTTACAATAAAATCAACGTTGTCGTTTGTTCCAATATAATTAGTCCCGGCAACCAATGTTGAATTACCAGTTGTCAGCCAAGCTCCATTTGTAGATGTTATTGTGGAAGGAATAGTTGTCACAATATTTTGTGTACCATTCGCATTAAAATTGTTTGATGTGATTGTCCAGTTTGGCCCAGTTGCTCCTGTAGCACCTGCAACGCCTGTTGCACCAATTACTCCCGTAGCACCAGTAACTCCGGTAGCACCTGCAACGCCCGTTGCTCCAGTTGCTCCTGCAACGCCAGTCGCACCAGTAATACCTGTTGAGCCAGTAGCTCCTGCTACACCTGTAGCTCCTGTAATACCTGTTGAACCAGTAACTCCAGCTACACCTGTTGTGCCTGTTATACCAGTAGGTCCCGTTGATCCTGTAGCACCCGGAGTTCCTGCTCCAAATCCTGTAGGTCCAACTATACCTGTTGGTCCAGTAGCACCTGTAGCACCTGTTCCTGTCGGTCCTGTAACTCCTACTGCTCCAGTAGTACCAGCAATTCCAGTAGCACCAGTTGCTCCAGTTGTCCCAGCACCAGTTGGTCCTGTTGGACCAGTAGCTCCAGATCCACCACCGGCAGCAGTACATAAAGAAATCCATGAAGTGGTAGGAACTCTATAGAAGAAATAACACATTGAATCTGTGTTGTAAATTAATAATGAGTTAGCAGGTGTAGCAATTGCTAACATTCCTACAGTATTCATTCTTGGAACCAAGAGACCTTTATTTGCAGAAAGCATTTCTAAAATGGCAGATGCATCAGGAGTTGTTGTTCCAATACCTACGTTATCTTGAGCATTTAAAGAAGTAGGAATTGAAAAAATGGTTATTAAACCAAAAATGGCAATCGATTTTAGTAGTAAATTTTTCATTTTTATTGGGGTTTAAACAGGAAGCAAATTTAAGCTAAATTTTGAAGCAAAAATAATCTAAAAACAAAAAATACCCTCAGATTCCCTGAGGGTATTTTTGATAAGTGAATATTTAAAATTATTATTTATTCTCAAGTGCTTTTATTTGAGTTTTTAATTCCTCAATTTGTTTTTGTTGTTCTTTGATAGCTTCAACTAATACAGGAATTAAAGATACAGTACTGATGCATTTAACTTCGGTTTCAACCTTGTTTGTTTTAAATGAGCGTGTATCTCCAGGAGTAAAGATTTTTTGTCTTACCATATCAGGGAAAACAGCTTCAACATCCTGAGCGATGAAACCATAATTCATACTCGTACCACCACAGAAGTCGGCATATGGCGCAGCATAATTGTAAGTGGTTCCTTGGATCAGCATCAATTTTGCCAATGCACCAGTTATAGGTTGGATATTTTCTTTTGTTTTTCTGTCAGATACTACACCAAAAAATCCAGTATAACCTAAATCATTGTAGAATACTCCACCCCAACCAAGACCGCCAGCCGGTTTTTGTCCAAGTACACCATTGTGATTGTTTGCTGCTGCCCCTCCTTGAACTCCAGAAGAGTTTGCAGGAATACCAGCAGTAGTTTCTCCTTGTACACCACCCCAAGTGCCTGTTGATCCGGCTTGTCTTAAGCCGTATGTTGCGCCACCATTAAAAGAAGTATAACCATTTACAGCCCAAGGGAAAGTTGCATTTCCAACACCGTTCAGCAAATCTCCGGGAAGCGCTGTAACTGTAGTTCCAATAAAAAATTCACCTAAGCTACTCAAGCGTCCTCTTACTGCGTTATTAGAAACTAAATCCATATGTTGATTTGTAGATGTTCCTAAGAAGCGCAATCCTGCTGTAGCATTAGTTGTTGCAGTTGTAGCAGCGCAGAGCCATGCAGCATTTGTAGATGCTATTGTAGATGGAATGTCTGTTACTATAGCCAATGTTCCATCAGCATTAAAATTATCCGAAGTAATAGTCCAAGTAGGACCTGTTGCACCCGTTGCTCCGGCTGTACCTGTTCCTGTTGCTCCCGTTGCACCAGTAGCACCAGCGGCACCTGTTCCTGTTGCCCCTGTAGCACCCGTTGGTCCAGTAGCACCAGCTGTGCCTGTACCCGTTGCTCCTGTCGGCCCTGTTGGCCCAAGACTACCCGCACCACCCGGTCCTGTAGCTCCTGTTGCACCCGTAGCACCAGCTGTTCCTGTAGTACCTGTAGTTCCAATTCCCGTAGCGCCCGTAGCTCCTGCAGTGCCAGTAGCTCCTGTATCACCAGTAGCGCCAGTCGTTCCAGCAACACCCGCTGCGCCCGCTGGACCTGTAGGGCCAGTTGCGCCAGACCCACCACCAGTGGCTGTACATAATGAAATCCAAGAAGTTGTTGGTACTCTATAAAAGAAATAACACATAGAATCTGTGTTGTAAATTAAAAGTGAATTGGCAGGAGTAGCTATTGCTAACATTCCCGCAGTGTTCATTCTTGGAACTAATAAACCTTTATTAGTAGAAAGTAGTTCCAAAATTGCTGTAGCATCAGGAGCAGTAGTTCCTATACCAACGTTGTCTTGAGCAATACTTTTTGTTGGAGACAATAAACAGAACATTACAGCTAACGTAACTGTTGATGAAATTTTGAGTAGTTTGTTTTTCATATTGTTGTGGTTTTATCTTAAATACAAAGTTATAACTATTTAGGAAAAAGGCTAATATTTCAAATGAAAAAGATGTTTTGCAACAAGATTAGATTGTTTATTATAAAGAAAACTATTTTTCCTTTTTTATTATCTTTTCGTAGTTGTTTTATTTTACAATTGTGACAGTACCCATGTATTTATGTTTTTTGTCTTTATGGTCAGTAATTTTCACAACATACACATAAACATCTTGTTGTGCCACTTCTTTTCCATGACTTGCAATTCCATCCCAATGTTTATTGATGTCATCTGCAAAGAAAATCATATTACCCCAACGATCGTAAATGAACATCTCAAAGTCAAGAATAAAATCTCCTTTAGCATAGAATTCATCGTTAATCCCGTCTCCGTTTGGAGAGAAAGCATTTGGAATAAAGAAAGTGAATTCAGGTTCGATTACAACACAAACTTGTATGTTATCTGTACATCCGAAGTTGCTTGTTACAGTGAGTGTAGCACAATATGTTCCTGCTTCAGTAAAGGTATGAATAGGATTTTGTAATGTACTTGTATTGTCTGTTACCGAAGAAAAAGTATCTCCGAAAGTCCAATTCCATGAAGCAATTGAGCCGCTTGAAATAGTAGAATTGTCGGTATAAGTAACTTCAGGATTAATAATGCTTGTAGATAAAGGAGCAGTAAAATCTGCAACAGGATTCGGATGTACAGTAATATATCCGACAACAGTAGAAGTTGAAGAACATCCACCCAAAGTAGAAGTAGCAGTTAATGTTACATCATAACTTCCAGGAGTATTATAGCAGTGATAATGTGCAGTATCAGGAGTTGAACCATCACCATAATTCCATATCCAAGTAGCAATACCGCCACCAACAACAGTTGAATTATTTATCAATGTCACACAAAGTGGTGCACAACCTGAAGTTAAGTTTGAAGAAATTGCTATTACAGGAAGTGGCAATACCGTAATTGTAACAGTAGATGTAGCCGTAGGGGAGCATCCATCACTAGCTGTAACAGTATAAGTAGTAGTAACTGCAGGGGAAACAGAAACAGGTGTTCCTGAACCAGTTCCGGCAGGAGCCCATGTATAAGTATAAGGACCGCCATTACCAAATGTTGCCAAAGCAGAAATGTTAGCAGAAGCGCCTGGACAAATGGATGTAGTACCGCTAGCAGCTACTAAAAGTGCAGGGTTAATAGTAACAGTAACAGTAACTAGAGCCGAAGGACAACCATTTACATCAGAAGCATTCACGGTATATGTTGTTGTTCCAGCTGGGGTAACAATAACTGTAGCTGTACTTCCTGTTCCTGCAGGAGCCCAAACATAGCTATATGTTCCAGTGTTACCGCCAGAAGCAGATGCGGTAAGCGAAGTTGTGCCTCCAGAACAAATAGTTGTAGAAGCAATAGGAGCAATCACTACAATTGTAGGTTCAGTAATGGTAGCGATTGTTGTTGCAGTACAACTATTTGCATCAGTAATGGTACAAGTATAAGTGCCGGCACACAGTCCAGTAGCAGTAGCAGTTGTTTGAGCAGGAACTGCGTTCCAAGAATAGGAATATCCTGCGCCAATAGTACCACCCGCACCGTTAGCAGTAGCTGTCCCATCACAAGTAGCATTACAAGTAGTTGGAGTAGTAGCAGAAACAACAGCTGTCAATAACGTAGGTTCAATTACAGTAGCAGCGCCAGTGGCGGTACAACCCCAAGTATCTGTAACGGTAACAGAATATGTATTAGGGCAAAGTGAAGCGCATGAGGCGCCAGTACATCCCGTATTCCATAAATAAGTATAGCTTCCTGAACCTCCTCCTGGAATAACAATTGTTTGTCCGTTGCAAGCACCGTTGCAAGTCACATCAATACCAGCAATTGCCATAGTGATTTGTGGATTTGCAAATACGGTAACCGTAGAAGTTCCTATACAACCACTAGGATCAGTAACTGTTACTGAGTACATTGTAGTAGTTGCAGGGGTGGAAGTTGGAGTAGCTGTTGTTGCTCCCGTTAAAGAAGCTACAGGTGTCCAGTTATATAAATAGCCAGCACCATTTGGTGTTACACCCAACACAGTACTGCCTCCGAAACAAACAGAATCATTTAATCCTGCATTGACAACAAGTGCGGCATTTACAGTAACTGTAGCCACAGCGGTTGAAGTGCAACCTAAAGAGTTTCCGGTAACAGTATAAGTAGTTGTTGTAGCAGGAGTAGCATCACCGGTGTTCACACCAGTAACTGTTACACCTGCAGTCCAGCTATAAGAAGTAGCACCACCAGCAACTAAGTTTGCCGTAAATGTTGGACAAACACTAGGAGAATTTACTGTTGTAACAGGAATAGGATTTACGGTAACGGTACTAATTGCAGTAGAAGTACAGCCCAAAGAAGTTCCTGTAACGGTATATGATGTTGTAGTTGAAGGTGAAGCATCAGCAGTTGTAACTCCTGTAGAAGTAGGACCTGCAGTCCAAGTATAAGTAGCAGCACCAGCAGCAGTTAAGCTGGCAGTTACACCATTACAGATTGTTGGAGAGTTTACAGTTGTAATCGGTAATGGATTTACAGTAACGGTTGCAACAGCACTTCCGGTACAACCACCAGCTGTTGCAGTAACAGTATAAGAAGTTGTAGTTGCTGGTGAAATGTTTAATGGATTAGCAGTAGAACCTGTATTCCATAAATAAGTTGTTCCACCTGTAGCTGTTAATGTAGCTGTTTGTCCTGCACAAATAGTTGAAGAGTTTACAGTAGCTGTAATAGAGCCGCCCACAGTAACAGTGGCAATTGCAGAAGAGGTACAACCCAATGATGTTCCTGTCACAGTGTATGTTGTAGTTCCTGTAGGTGTTACGTTTAAAGGATTAGCTGTAGAACCTGTGCTCCATAAATAAGTTGTTGCACCTGCTGCTGTTAATGTTGCAGTTTGTGTAGGACAGATTGTTGGTGAATTTACAGTTGTAACTGGTAAAGGATTTACAGTAACAGTTGAAACAACTGAAGACGTACAACCTAATGAAGTTCCTGTAACAGTATAAGATGTTGTTGTTGCAGGAGTAACAGAAATAGGATTAGTCACTGCCCCAGTGGACCAAGAATAAGATGTAGCACCTGCGCCTATTAAAGTTGCAGTTACTCCGTTACAAATTGTTGGAGAGTTTACAGTAGTTATCGGTAAAGGATTAACAGTAACTGTTGCAATTGCAGAGCCGGTGCAACCAGCAGTATTGCCTGTAACAGTATAGGTTGTTGTTGTTGCAGGGCTTACAGAAATAGGATTAGTTACTGCACCAGTTGACCAAGTATAAGTAGTAGCACCTGCTCCTGTTAATGTGGCAGTTTGTCCAGCACAAATTGTTGGAGAGTTAACAGTAGTTGGTACAGAACCACCAACAGTGACAGTTGCTACCGCAGTATTAGTGCAACCAGAAGTTGTTCCGGTAACTGTATAAGAAGCTGTGGTGGCTGGTGTGACAGTAATAGGATTCGTAACTGCTCCTGTAGACCAAGAATAGCTTGCAGCACCAGTCCCTGTTAATGTAGCAGTTTGACCTGGACAAATTGTTGTTGAATTAACTGTTACTGTTGGTGTAGGATTTGTAGTAATTGTAAATGTACTCGCAACACCGGGACAGGTACTTCCTGGAATGGTAGGTGTTACAGTTATAGTAGAAGTGATGGGGACTGCACCCGCATTGGTAGCAGTAAATGTTGGTAAACTTCCTGAGCCACTGGCACCCAGTCCTATGGCTGTATTCGAATTGGTCCATGTAAATGTAGCCCCGGCCGGGGTACTCGTAAATGCATTAAGAGGGACTACAGATCCTGCACAGACTGTGACGTTTGTTTCAGGAACAACAGTCGGACTAGGTGTTACGTAAACTACTATCGGGAATGAAATGGGTGCAAAACACGCATTGATAGGTGCTCCAGTAACTGTATAGGTTGTGGTTGTTGTTGGACTTGCAGATACCGTTGCTCCTGTTGAAGATGATAATCCGGTTGCTGGGCTCCATGACCAGTTGTAGCTTGCGATATTTGGACCAGTAACTCCAATTGTTGCAGGAACTCCTTGACAAATTTTTGTAGTATCAGTATAAGGTGTACAAGAAGCAGGCGGTGCAGTTAATGAACCGGGATAAGTTAAATAAGTGGTATTTGCTACCGCCTGTGCAGCAGCTAAGTCATCAAGAATCACCACAAATTTGAATGTTTCAGTTGCTCCCGGTGCAAGATTTTGAATGCGGTAAGCGATTGCAATTGCAGCATCCTGAAAAGCAGTTGAACCTACTCCTCCGGAAAGTGCAGGAAAATAAGGTCCTGTTGAGTTCCAGATGTCAGATCCATCTCTGTTTGAGAAACCTCCGAAGGTTGCTCTCCAATTTGCTCCAGTTGCCGCTAGTCCCACATAGGACATTGGCTGAGATGCAGGAACTAAAGAGGTTGCTTTTACGTGAGCGGTGTTACACAATCCAACTCCGGGTTGTGAAACAATTGTGTTTTGTGTAGTAAAATCCCCACTTATCGGTTGGTTATTGTCTGGGTCAAAGTTTCTGTAGTAATACATGTCCGCTATGGTTGCAGCGGTGTTGTTTGTTACCGATACAGTTGTCGTATAAAATAAATCAGGCTGATTTAAAAAATAATTTACCTTAATATGAAGATTAGTTCCGGTTGTTAAGTTTCCATCCCAAGTTGCACTGATGCAAGTGAAGGTTTGAGTCCATGAGGACATGGCACCCGGTATCTGAACAGTAGGACCGCTACAGTTATTCGAGTAATTTACTCCAGACCCGATCTCAATTCCCCATCCGTTTTCCGGACTTCCGGGAGTGAAAAAATCCCCATCAAAAGTTGCCCAAGCATTTACTTGTGGGTTGGAAACAAAACCAAAAAATGGATTTCCTGAGCGAAAGTGCATTCCAGGTAATGGAGGAGAAACTCCGGTTGGACAACCTTCGTAACCACCGGCTCCGGCAATTCCGATTTCTACACTGGTTCCTTTGATGTATGCGTTTGCGCCAACCATTTGTGCATTTAATATGTTTGTGTTTAAAAAACATATAACGAAAAAGGCTGTTAATGCTAGTAGTTTAGTAGTTTTAATCATTTTTTTTTGTTTAGAGATAATTCAAAAAAACGAAAAAGAGAGCAATTTTTATACGGTGTTCAGATGTGCTAAAATGATAAATATTTTCAAAAAATCAAAGAAAAAAGTACAATAAAATTCATTTTTTCAGATGCACTTCAAAATGGATGTTTATAAAGCTTAAATGGTTGCATGAGGGTG